>NZ_JBIUHC010000074.1:0-51350 GCF_044627735.1 Cupriavidus sp. CuC1
AAAGTGACATCTCACACGTTCTAAAACGGCCAACCCCGTACAGCCGCGACAGCAGCTAGAAGCGCCAAAACACGTCCTGCCCATCAACCATCAAAATCGCCCAGCCGCGCAAGCAGCTAGAAGCATCAAAACCCCGCCCACAAGAGACACCCCCCGCGTCAGCGGGGCCAGAAGCGCTAACCCCCCGTCCCCCTATCACCCCCTATTCGCCCACCCCGTCACCCTCCTCTCCAAAACCGCAAAAAACTCATACATCACCATCGCCATCACAGCAATCACCACCAGCCCGGCAAACGCCAGCGGCATCTTCATCGCCGATCCGGCCGAGACCAGCAGATAGCCAATGCCCTCGTTAGCGGCACTCATCTCCGACACGGTAGTGCCAACGAATGCCAGCGTGATCGCCACCTTCAGCGACGCAAAGAAATAAGGCATGGACCGCGGCAGCCCGACCTTGAGCAACACATCGGTGCGCTTCGCACCAAGTACGCGCAGCACATCCTCCAGTTCCGGCTCCAGCGTAGCCAGCCCTGTCGCGATATTGACCATGATCGGGAAGAACGAGATCAGGAACGCGGTCAGGATCGCCGGGCCGGCGCCCAGGCCGAACCACACCACCAGGATCGGCACGAACGCCGCTTTTGGCAACGCATTGAACGCCGTCATCAGCGGATAGCCGGCCGCGTACGCCAGCCTGGACGAGCCCATCAGCAAACCCAGCACCACGCCCACGACGATGGCAAGGCCAAAGCCGACCATGGTGGTCCAGAAGGTACGCCAGGCATGGCCGGCAATCACATCCCAGTACTCGAACAGCGACGTGACGATCGCGCTGGGGCTGGGCAGGATGAAGTCCGACACATTGAACACAAGGCAAGCGCCCTGCCACAGCAGCAGGAACGTGCCCAGCAACAGCCACGGCGCCACGCGCTGCACGCGGCGTTGCTGGGCCGCGCTTATCGAGGAAGAGAAAGTACTCATGGTCAGTGCTGCCGTACGTGGCCGATCTTCTCGCGCAGCGAGTGCACAAGGTCGGCAAAGGGTTCGGTATAGGTCAGGTCGAGGTCGCGCGGACGCGGCAGGTCGATCTCCTTGCGCGTGAGGATGCGCCCCGGGCGCTGGCTCATCACGTAGACGGTGTCGGCCAGGAACACGGCCTCGCGCAGGTCGTGGGTGACCAGGATCACGTTGAAGCGCTGCGCCTGCCACAGGTCGCGCAGCACGCACCACAACTCCTCCCGGGTAAAGGCGTCGAGCGCGCCGAAGGGCTCGTCGAGCAGCAGCATGCGC
The DNA here is from genome assembly GCF_044627735.1 of Cupriavidus sp. CuC1. Taxonomy (NCBI): domain Bacteria; kingdom Pseudomonadati; phylum Pseudomonadota; class Betaproteobacteria; order Burkholderiales; family Burkholderiaceae; genus Cupriavidus; species Cupriavidus sp. CuC1. The sequence continues at coordinate 1,291 of NZ_JBIUHC010000074.1, forward strand.
GGCTCGTGGATCAGCGCGCGGCAGATCGAGGCGCGCTGCTGCATGCCGCCGGAGAGCTGCCACGGGTACTTGTCCTCGTAGCCGGCCAGGCCCACGGTGCGCAGCAGTTCGCGCGCCCGCGCCGTGTATTCCTCGCGCTTCTGGCGCAGCGTGGAGCGGTACGGCTCGACGATCTCCAGCGGCAGCATGACGTTCTGCAGCGTGGTGCGCCAGGGCAGCAGCGTCGGGGCCTGGAAGGCCATGCCCACCATCTTGAGCGGGCCGGTGACCTTCTCGCCGGCGATCTTGACCACGCCGCGCGTGGCCGGCTTGAGGCCGGTCGCCAGCTTCATGAAGGTGGACTTGCCGCAGCCGGAAGGCCCGACGATGGCGATGAACTCGCCCGGCTCGACCTGCAGAGAGATGTCCTCGATGGCGAACTCGCCCTGGCGGGCAAGCTCGTCGTTATAGGCGAGCCAGACGCGGTTGAACTCGACAAAGGGTCGCGCCGCCGGCTCGGCCGGCAGTTCCGCGGGGGCCGCGGCCCCCGTACGCAGGGAAGGCTGGGAAGTCGCGCCCATCGTCATCGCAGCACATCCAGTTCGGCAGCGGACGGCAGGTAGGCATCGGTCCACAGGTTGTCGGGGTTGATGCGGCCCTTGGTGCCAAAGGCATCGGCCACTTGCGAAGCCATCAGCGAGAGGCGCGGCTTGTTGACCCGGCCAAAGCCCTCGGCGCGCGCGTCGGGCGACTTGACCACGCTGTCCAGCGCCATCTTCAGGCGCTTGGTCTCGAGCTTCTCGTCGATGATGCCGTCGCGCGCCTTGACCGCCTTGATGCCCTCTTCCGGCTTGGCGATCACGTCCTTGGCCGACTTGGCGAAGGCGCGCAGGAAGGCCTTGACCGCCTCCGGGTTCTTCTTGAGGAAGTCTTCCGAGGCGATCACGGCGTTGCCGTACAGCTTCACGCCGTATTGCGGGTAAGGCAGCACCACGATGTCCTCGTCCTTCACGCCGCGCGCGTTCAGGTTAAGGATGGAGGTGAAGGAGAAGCCGGTGATGGCGTCGAGGTCGCCGCGCGTGAGCATGGTCTCGCGCAGGGTCGGGTCCATCGCCTGCCAGTTGAAGCTGGATGCCTGCAGGCCGTTGGCCTTGGCGAAGATCGGGAAGGCGCGGCGTCCGGCGTCGAACACCGGTGCGCCGAGCTTCTTGCCGGCCAGGTCGTGCGGGGTCTTGATGCCGGACTTCTTCAGCGCCAGCACGGCGGCGGGTGTGTTGTTGTAGACCATCATCACGGCCACCGGCTTGTTCTTGGCATCCGGGTTGTTGCCGTAGAACTCCATCACCGACGCAAGGTCGGCAAAGCCCATGTCATAGGTGCCGGAAGCCACGCGGTTGACCACGTTGCCCGAGCCGTTGCCAGCGTCGATCGCCACATCGAGCTTCTCGGCCTTGTAGTAGCCCTTCTGCTCGCCCAGCAGGAACAGCGCGGACGGGCCTTCGAAGCGCCAGTCGAGCTGGAAGCGGACCTTGGTCTGGGCGTGCGCCTCGCCGGCAAATTGTGTCGACAGCACCAGTGCGGTGCCTAGCGCCATGCCAAGCTGCAACCAGCGGCGGCGTGCGGGGGACGCGGCGGCGCCGGACACGGCATGGGCCGGCTGGGCGCCTGCGAGAGCGGCCGGGACTTCGAACGGGGTGGCGAACGGGGTGGCGGCACGGAATAGCGGCATTGAACTCTCTCCAGTTAGTCGTCTTCCTGGATAGTTCGTCCGCAAGGCGCGTGCCATGCAAACACGCACCGCGATGGGGCGGGTACGCCACCTATTGTCGAACCAAATTCGTGCAATCGGATATTTCGGGACGGTTTGCCGCGATGGATTGTCAACAATCCATCGCGGCCCTGGCTATTTGCGTGTCAGGCGTCCTGCGTCGCGTCGCCCGCCTCGATGGCCAGCGCGGCATCCTCCACGGGCGCCTCGTTCTCGGCCGCGCTGCGCGCCTGGATGTGCCACATCTCGGCGTAGCGGGCATCGAGCCGCATCAGCTCGGCATGGGTGCCGCGCTCGATGATGCGGCCGCGGTCCATCACCAGGATCTGGTCGGCATGCACCACGGTAGAGAGCCGGTGCGCGATCAGCAGCGTGGTGCGGTTCTGCGCCAGCCGCATCAGCTCGGCCTGGATGGCCTGTTCGGTGCGGGAATCCAGCGCCGAGGTGGCTTCGTCGAAGACCAGGATCGGCGGGTTCTTCAGCAGCGTGCGGGCGATGGCCACGCGCTGCTTCTCCCCGCCCGACAGCTTGAGGCCACGCTCGCCCACGGGCGTGTCGTAGCCTTGCGGCAGCTCGCGGATAAAGCCGTCGATCTGGGCCGCGCGCGCGGCCTCGATGACTTCGTCGCGGGTGGCGTCGGGGCGGCCGTAGGCGATGTTGTAGTAGATGCTGTCATTGAACAGCACGGTGTCCTGCGGCACGATGCCGATGGCGCGGCGCAGGCTGTCCTGCGTGATCGATCGGATATCCTGGCCGTCGATCTCAATGCCGCCGCTGCTCACGTCATAGAAGCGGAACAGCAGCCGCGCCAGCGTGGACTTGCCCGAGCCGCTGTGGCCCACCACCGCGGTAGTGGTGCCGGCGGCGATGGTGAACTCCACATCGTCGAGGATCACGCGGTTGCTCTCGTAGCCAAAGCCGACATGGTTGAAATGCACCGCCGCACCCTGCACGCGCAAGGCGCCGGCGCCCGGCGCATCGGCCACTTCGCGGTTGGTGCCCAGCAGCACGAACATGCGATCCATGTCGGTGGTGGCCTGCTTGATCTCGCGGTAGATCACGCCGAGGAAGTTCAGCGGAATGTACAGCTGGATCATCAGCGTGTTGACCAGCACCAGGTCGCCCAGCGTGAGCTTGCCCGCCGCCACGCCCACGGTGGCGCGCCACAGGATCAGGATCAGGCCGGTGGCGATAATGGCCTGCTGGCCGAAGTTCAGGAACGACAGCGAGTTTTGCGAGCGGATCGCCGCGGTACGGTACTTGCGCAGGTTCTCGTCATAACGGCCGGCCTCGTATTCCTCATTGCCGAAGTACTTGACCGTCTCGAAGTTGAGCAGGGAATCGATGGCCTTCTGATTGGCGCGCGAATCCAACTCGTTCATCTTGCGCCGGAAGTGCGTGCGCCACTCGGTCACCACGATGGTAAACACGATATAGCTCACCAGCGCGCAGCCCGTGATGGCGGCGAACCAGATGTCGTAGTGCAGGATGAAGAAGCCCATCACCAGCCCCATCTCGACCAGGGTCGGCAGGATGCTGTAGAGCGAGTAGGAGATCAGCGACTGGATGCCGCGCGTGCCACGCTCGATGTCGCGGCTCATGCCGCCGGTCTGGCGGTCCAGGTGAAAGCGCAGCGACAGCGCGTGCAGGTGGCGGAACACCTGCAGCGCGATCTCGCGCACCGCGCTTTGCGTGACCTTGGAGAACAGGATCTCGCGCAGCTCGGTAAACAGCGTGCCCGACAAGCGCAATATCCCGTAGGCGACGATCAGCCCCACCGGCACCACCAGCAGCGCGGTCGCGCTGCCGGCGGGCACATTCATGTTGTCCACCAGCTTCTTCATCAGGACCGGCACGCCCAGGTTGGCCACCTTGGCCGCCACCAGGCACACCAGCGCCAGGATCACGCGCCACTTGTAGTGCCAGACATAGGGCAACAGGTTGCGCACGGTCTGCCAATCGCTGCGGGGAACGTTGGATTTGCCGAAGAGGGAAGAAGGCTGGGCGGGGGACGGCTCGGCCGACGTAGAGTAGCGTCGCATACGTTAGAATTCGGGCGAATATGCGATTGTGGCAGAGATCGACATAATTAGCCGGCGCCACGCCGCAATCGCGCGTCACGGCAGCGCCACCACGCCCGGGCCGCGCGGCGGCAAGGTCACTCCTTCGCTGCCCGCCCTACCCCGCCCCAACCCGATCCAGCCTCATCAAGCAGCCATCATGAATCAAGCCAACGTCCTCCCCTGCCTGCCCCCTGGCAAGAATCCCGCACTGCGCGTGGTCCCCATGCCGGCGGATGCCAATGTGCATGGCGACGTCTTCGGGGGCTGGATCATGGCCCAGGTGGACATTGCCGGCTCGATCCCGGCGGTGGAACGCGCCCAGGGCCGCGTGGCCACCGTGGCGGTGAACTCCTTCCTCTTCAAGCATCCGGTCTTTGTCGGCGACCTGGTGAGCTTCTATGCCGATATCGAGAAGACCGGCCGCACCTCGATCACCGTGTCGGTGGAGGTCTATGCGCAACGCATGCGCCACAGCAACGAGATCGTCAAGGTGACCGAAGCCACCCTGACCTACGTCGCCACCGACGATACACGCCAGCCGCGCGTGCTGCCGAAGGAGAAGGACGCACCGCTGGCCTGAGGGTGCAGCGGCGGTTTCAATGCAAGTTAGTTGAACTGCGAGAAGTCCGGGCGGCGTTTCTCGAAGAACGCCTTGAACGCCTCCTTGGCTTCCGGCGCCTGCAGCATGCGCCGGAACACCTCGCCCTCCTCCGCCATTTTCGCTTGCACGGCAGCCTTGTCGCCGCCCTTCATCAGCCGCTTGGTCTCCCGCAGCGACGAAGCCGGCAGCGCGGCCAGCTTGCGCGCCTGCTGCTGCGCGAACTCGTTGAGCTCCGCCACCGGCAGCACGCGCGTGGCCAGGCCGATCTGCAGCGCTTCCTGCGCGCTGAAGGCTTCGCCCAGCATCAGCTTCTCGGCAGCGCGCTGGTGACCCAGCAGGCGCGGCAACAGCATGCTCGATGCCGCTTCCGGGCACAGGCCCAGCTGCACGAACGGCAGCGACAGCTTGGCCGTCTCGGAGACATAGACCAGGTCGCAATGCAGCAGCATGGTGGTGCCCACGCCCACCGCCGGGCCGCTCACCGCGGCCACCAGCGGCTTGCTGGCCTGGCTGATCTGCTGCAGAAACTGGAACACCGGCGCCGGTTGATCGCCCACCCCCGAGGTGGGCGGACGCTGCATGAAGTCTTCCAGGTCGTTGCCGGCGGTGAACACTTCCGGCTTGCCGCGGATCACGATCACGCGCACGGCAGGGTCGGTCTCGGCGGCGCGCAGCGCGTCGGCCATGGCCTGGTACATCGCCGCCGTGATGGCGTTCTTCTTGTCGAGGCGATCGAACTCGAGGGTCAGGATGCCTTGTTCGATGGTGGTCAGGATGCTCATGAAATCGTCTTCTCCTTACTGCTTGGTTGGCTTGTCTGCCTTGCCCTTCGCTTAAGCAAGTGGGCCGCTCATTCGAACGCCGGCGGATTCTCGCAAAGATAGCTCATCCCGAACGCTTTTGCGCCGACGTTGAGCGCCACCGTCAGGCTCATTGGCGCCAGCATCAGCTCCACGTCATGCTGCTGCGCGGTGCGCGCGAGCGACTGGTAGGCCGGCAACGCTTGAATCGCCTCGGGAGGTCCCGCATAGCTCAGCGATACTGCCGGGCTCAGCAAGCGGGCGCTGCGGATGCATTGCTGCGCGTGCGCCATCACGCGGCGGATGCCTTCATCCGCGCCGCGCGCCTTGGCCACCGGCTCGGTCTGGCCGCGATGCATATGCACGATGGGGCGGATATTGAACGCGCTGCCGAGCATGTAGCGGCCCCAGGTGATGCTGTTCTCGCCCTTGTGCTTGGCGCGCGTGTACATGTAGAGCAACTCGTCGGGCACCAGGAACATATGCGCTGCGTCGCGCAAGCGTGTCTCCACCGCCTCCACCACCGCTTGCGCGCTGGCGCCGCCGCCCAGCATGCGCGCGGCCTCGCGCACGATCAGCGCCTGGCCCGGGCCGATCGCGCCGGTGTCAATCACCGTCAGCTCGAACAGCCCCGTGCGCCCCGCATCCTTGCGCGCCTTGAAGCTCTTGGCCACGGTACCGACCACGGCGCCTGAGGCATGCGCGTACAGCTTGCTGCGGCTGCTGGCGATGGTGAGCAGAAGCGCGCGGTCGCATGAGGTCACCACATGCTTGAGCATGTGGTCTTCGATCTCGCGCTCGAGCAAGGGAATGGATTCGGCATAGTGGTCCTGCTTGCCGACCAGGTACTGCGCGTAGAGCGACGGCAAGGCCGGCTCGTCGCGCACATCGGCCACAAAGCGGTCGCCCGCGCGAATGCGGAACGGCACCGTCTGCACGCCGAGTTCGGCCATCAGCGCGCGCGGCATGTCGCACGCGGCGTCGGCCAGGATGAGTGTCTCCTGCATCTTGTTGTTTCCTCCCTGTCAGGTGAGCCGCATCGAGGCGGCAGCTGTCTCCTTGTTATGGCACTGCTTTCTTCACCTGATAGCGGGTTCGGAGGAAGGGCGGTGTTTATGCGCCGGTGCTGGCCTGACGCGCCCGCCCTCTCCCCCAACCCCTCTCCCGCTGCGCGGGAGAGGGGAGCAATACGTCGGCCAGCGAACCGCAGCGCTTGCTTGACGTGCTTGCTCTTTGTGGCGCGTTTAGACGCGCTCGAAGATACCTGCCGCGCCCATGCCCGTACCGACGCACATGGTGACCATGCCGTACTTCAGGTTATTACGGCGCAGTGCGTGCACCACGGTGGCCGAACGGATCGCACCGGTGGCGCCCAGCGGGTGGCCCAGGGCGATGGCACCGCCCATCTGGTTGACCTTGGCCGGGTCCAGCTGCAGGTCGCGCATCACCGCCAGCGACTGCGCGGCGAAGGCTTCGTTCAGCTCGATCCAGTCCATCTGGTCCTGCGTGAGGCCGGCCGCCTTCAGCGCCGCGGGAATCGCTTCCTTGGGGCCGATGCCCATGATCTCCGGCGGCACGCCGCGCACTGCGAACGAGACGAAGCGCGCCAGCGGCACCAGGTTGAACTGCTTGAGGATCTTTTCCGAAACCAGGATCAGCGCGCCGGCGCCGTCGGAGGTCTGCGAACTGTTGCCGGCAGTGACGCTGCCCTTGTTGGCAAACACCGGGCGCAGCTTGGCCAGGCCTTCGATGGAGGTCTCCGGGCGTGGGCCTTCGTCCAGCGAGATGGTGCGCGTCTTCACGTCGACCTGGCCGCTGGCCAGGTTGGGGAATTTCTCGACGATGTCCACCGGCGTGATCTCGTCCTTGAAGTCGCCGGCCTGCTGGGCGCGGATCGCCTTCTGGTGCGAAGCGAGCGAGAAGGCGTCCTGGTCCTCGCGGCTGACCTGCCACTTCTGTGCGACCTTCTCGGCGGTCAGGCCCATGCCGTAGGCGATGCCGATGTTCTCGTCGCGCTCGAAGATAGCCGGCGACATCGACGGCGAGTTGCCCATCATCGGCACCATGCTCATCGATTCCACGCCGGCGGCGATCATCACGTCGGACTCGCCCACGCGGATGCGGTCAGCGGCCATGGCCACGGCCGACAGGCCGGAGGCACAGAAGCGGTTGACGGTGATGCCACCCACGGTGTTCGGCAGGCCGGACAGCAGCGCGCCGATGCGCGCCACGTTCAGGCCCTGCTGTGCCTCGGGGATGGCGCAGCCAACGATAGCGTCCTCGATCAGCTTGGGATCGAGGTTAGGCACCTGCGCCACGGCCGCGCGCAGGATGGTGGCCAGCAGGTCGTCCGGGCGGGTGTTCTTGTACGCGCCCTTGGGAGCCTTGCCGATCGGCGTGCGGGTCGCGGCAACGATGTATGCGTCTTGCAGTTGTTTCATGATGTCGGTTCCTCGCTTGCCTTAGTTGCGCACCGGCTTGCCGGTCTGCAGCATGCCCATGATGCGTTCCTGGGTCTTGCCCGTGCCGAGCAGGTCGACAAAGGCCTTGCGTTCCAGCGCCAGCAGCCATTCCTCGCTGACCAGCGAGCCGGCTTCCACATCGCCGCCGCACACCGCCTCGGCAATCCGGCTGGCAATCAGGAAGTCGTGCGCGGAGATGAAGCCGCCATCGCGCATATTGGCCAGCGATGCCTTGATAGTGGCAATGCCGGAGCGGCCCGCCACCGGCACCAGCGTGCCCGGCACCGGGGCGCGGTAGCCGGCGTTGGACAGGGCGCGCACTTCGTTTTGCGCCACGTAGAGCAGCTCATGCACGTTGAACACGATGGTGTCCGACGGCTGCAGGTAACCCATCTTCTGCGCGTCCAGCGCCGAGGACGAGACCTTGGCCATGGCCGCTGCCTGGAAGCGGTTGGTGAGGAACTGCAGGTAGTTGGTGCTGCCGGCAGCTTGTGCTGCCCGTGCTGCCGCCAGCGCGGCTTCCTTCAGGCCGCCGCCCGCCGGGACCAGCCCCACGCCCACTTCCACCAGGCCGATATAGGTCTCCAGCGCGGCCACGCGCTTGGCCGAATGCAGCATCAGCTCACAGCCGCCGCCCAGCGCAATGCCGGACGCCGCCGACACCACCGGCACGGCGGAGTACTTCACGCGCATCATGCCGTCCTGGAACTTCTTGACGAAGGGCTCGATGCCCTTGGCGCCGCCCATCATGAAGGCCGGCATCGCGGCTTCCAGGTTGGCGCCCGCGGAGAACGGGCCGCCCGGCGCGCCCAGTTGCAGCGACGTGGGCTGCCACACCACCAGGCCCTTGTACTCAGTTTCCGCCAGGTCGATGGCGCGCGTCAGGCCGTCGATCACGTCCGGGCCGATGGTGTTCATCTTGCTCTTGAACGAGACCACCAGCACATCGTCCTGGCCTTCGCTCACCCAGATGCGCACCGCATCGTTCTCTTCCAAGGTGCGGCCGGCCTTGCGCGGATCGGCAGCCGCCGTGCCCTTGACCGCGGCGCGGAACACCTGGCGCGCGTACACCGGCAGCGCGTTGCGCTGCACGAAGGCCTGCGCGGCGGGCGACCACGAACCCTGCGCACCGTGCACGCCCTGGTTGTCGGCCACCGGACCTGCAAACACCCACTCCGGCAAGGCCACATTGGCCAGGCCCTTGCCTGCGTCGATGTCTTCCTTCACCCACTCGGCCACCTGCTTCCAGCCGGCCGATTGCCAGTCCTCGAAGGGGCCGGAATTCCAGCCGAAGCCCCAGCGGATCGCCAGGTCGATGTCGGCCGCGGAGCCGGCGATCTGCTCGAGGTAGACGCCGATGTAATGGAACACGTCGCGGAACACCGCCCACAGGAACTGCGCCTGCGGGTTGCTGGATTCGCGCAGCAGCTTGATGCGCTCGGCCGCATCCTTCTTCAGCATGCGCACCACGATCTCGTCGGCCTTCTTGCCAGAGTCGACGTACTGGCCCGTCTTGGGATCCAGCACCTTGATGGCCTTGCCTTCCTTCTTGTAGAAGCCGGCGCCGGTCTTCTGGCCCAATGCGCCCGCATCCACCAGCCCCTTGAGCACGGCAGGCGTCTTGTACACCGGGGCAAACGGATCGTCCTGCAGGGTGTCCTGCATGGTCTTGATCACGTGGGCCATGGTGTCCAGGCCCACCACGTCGGCGGTGCGGAACGTGGCGGACTTGGCGCGGCCCAGCTTGGAGCCGGTCAGGTCGTCGACCACATCGAAGGGAATACCGTACTTCTCGGCTTCGGCAAACACGGCCAGGATCGAGAAGATACCGACGCGGTTGGCGATGAAGTTCGGCGTGTCCTTGGCGCGCACCACGCCCTTTCCGAGCGTGGAGGTCAGGAAAGTTTCCAGGCGGTCCAGGATCGCGGGCTGCGTGGTCGCGGTCGGGATCAGCTCCACCAGGTGCATGTAGCGCGGCGGGTTGAAGAAGTGCACGCCACAGAAGCGCGACTTCAGGTCCGCGTCGAAGCCATCGGACAGCGCGGTGATCGACAGGCCCGAGGTGTTGGTGGCAAAGATCGCGTGCGAAGCCAGGTGCGGCGCCACTTTCTTGTACAGGTCGTGCTTCCAGTCCATGCGCTCGGCGATGGCCTCGATCACCACATCGCACTCCTTGAGCAGCGCGAGGTCGTCTTCGTAGTTGGCAGCCTGGATCAGGCCGGCTTCGTCCTTGATGCCGAGCGGCGCCGGCGAGAGCTTCTTCAGGTTCTCGATGGCGCGCAGCGAGATGCCGTTCTTGGGGCCTTCCTTGGCGGGAAGGTCGAACAGCACCACGGGCACGCGGGCGTTGACGAGATGGGCGGCGATCTGCGCCCCCATGACGCCGGCACCCAGCACGGCGACCTTCTTGACGATGAAATTGGACATGCGCGCTCCTAGGAAAGTGAGCGTTGAGATGAGGTGGGCTGGCTGCGCGCTGGCACCGGGGTTGCTGCTGCTGCTGCTCCTGCTGCTGCCGCTGTTGCTGCCGGTATGCTCCCCTCTCCCGCTTGCGGGAGAGGGGTCGGGGGAGAGGGTGGGCGGTCGATCAAGCGTTATCGCTCGTTGAACCGCCGGCCCTCTCCCCCGGCCCCTCTCCCATTTCATGGGAGAGGGGAGCACACCATTGGCATCGACACCGTCAGAGCCAGTAGCTTGCGCCCGCGCTAAGACAACCGCATTAATTCAGGACAAACAGTCCGTCAGAACAAATCCGCGTCCAGCGCCATCAGCGTGGCCGAGCCAGCGCGCGCCATGCGGATCTGCGAAGCCGTCTCCGGCAGCAGCTTGGCAAAGTAGAAGCGTGCGGTCGCCAGCTTGGTGGTGTAGAACTTGTCGCCGCTGGCTTCCTTGTCCAGCGCTATCTTGGCCATGCGGGCCCAGAAGTACGAGAACACCAGGTGGCCCACCACGCGCAGGTAAGGCACCGCGGCGGCGCCGACTTCGTCGGGGTTGGCCATGGCCTTCATGCCGATTTCCATGGTGAGCTTCTGCACCTTGTCGCCCAGTTCGGCCAGCGGGTTGACGAACTCCTGCATGGCTTCGTTGGTGCCCTCTTCCTCGACGAACGCTTGCACGATCTTGCCGAAGGCCTTCATCTTGGCGCCCATGTCGCCCAGGATCTTGCGGCCCAGCAGGTCCAGTGCCTGGATGGTGTTGGTGCCTTCGTAGATCATGTTGATGCGTGCGTCGCGCACATATTGCTCCATGCCCCACTCGGCGATGTAGCCGTGGCCGCCAAAGACCTGCATGCCTTCGTTGGTGGCGGTGAACGCGTTGTCGGTCAGGAAGGCCTTGATCACGGGCGTGAGCAGCGCGACCAGGTCGCCCGCTTCCTTGCGCACGGACTCGTCCGGGTGCGACAGCTCGCGGTCGATCTGCAGCGCGGTCCAGTAGCTGAACGCGCGGCCGCCTTCGGCAAAGGCCTTCTGCGTCAGCAGCATGCGGCGCACGTCCGGGTGCACGATGATCGGGTCGGCCGGCTTGTCCGGTGCCTTGGGACCGGTCAGCGCGCGCATCTGCAGGCGGTCCTTGGCGTAAGCCAGCGAGTTCTGGTAGGCCACTTCGGTCAGGCCCAGGCCCTGCATGCCTACGCCCAGGCGGGCAGCGTTCATCATCACGAACATGGCGTTCAGGCCCTTGTTGGGCTCGCCCACCAGCCAGCCGCGCGCGCCGTCCAGGTTCATCACGCAGGTGGCATTGCCGTGGATGCCCATCTTGTGCTCGATCGAGCCGCACTTGATGCCGTTGCGCTCGCCCGGGTTGCCGTTGGCATCGGGGACGAACTTCGGCACCACGAACAGCGAGATGCCCTTGGTGCCCTGCGGTGCGTCCGGCAGGCGCGCCAGCACCAGGTGGATGATGTTGGCGGAGAGATCGTGCTCGCCGGCCGAGATAAAGATTTTGGTGCCGGTGATGGTGTAGGATCCGTCAACCTGCGGCTCGGCCTTGCTGCGCAGGATGCCCAGGTCGGTGCCGCAATGCGGCTCGGTCAGGCACATGGTGCCGGTCCATTCGCCGGAGACCAGCTTGGGCAGGTACAGCTTCTGCAGCTCGGGCGTGCCGTGCGCGTGCAGCGCTTCATACGCGCCGTGCGACAGGCCGGGGTACATGGTCCACGCCTGGTTGGCCGAGTTCAGCATCTCGTACAAGGCGTTGTTGACCAGGATGGGCAGGCCCTGGCCGCCGTATTCCGGGTCGCAGCCCAGGGCCGGCCAGCCGGCTTCCACGTACTGCTTGTACGCTTCCTTGAAGCCCTTGGGCGCCGTCACCACGCCGTCGCCAACGTAGGTGCAGCCTTCGCGGTCGCCGCTCTGGTTGAGCGGGAATACCACCTCGGAGCAGAACTTGCCGGCTTCCTCAAGCACTTGGTTGATGGTGTCCGCGTCAACGTCAGCGTGCTTCGGCAGCGCCTTGAGTTCGGCTTCCACGCCGAGCAATTCATGGAGCACGAACTGCATGTCGCGCAACGGTGCGGTGTATTGGCCCATCAAAGACTCCTTGGAGGTTTGCAAAGCCGCTACGCCGCCCGTGCACGATCCGGCACGGGACGCCGCGGCGGCGTCAGGTACGGTAGGACTGAATCAATTTATTGAGCGCGACCATGGCTAGCTCGGCACTCGCGGGCAAGCGCAGGAAGCGGGCGTCATGATGCAAGCCTAGTTCAAGGCTGTACATTTCAAACAGCATCAGGCGAGGATCGCAATCCGCGCACAGGTGCCCCTCTTCCCGTGCCTGGTCGATGGCACGCGTGAGCGCGGCGCGCCAGATGGTGACGCTCTTGACGAGTTCGTCACGCACCGGGCTTTCCGCGCGGTCGTCGTACTCCACCGCCCCGCTGATGTAGATGCATCCCGTGGTCACTTCCTGGATGCGCTTTTCCATCCAGCGGCGCACCATGGACTGCAGGCGCGGCAGCCCGCGCGGCTCGTGCAGCGAAGGATAGAAAACCTCCTGCTCGAACCGGCGGTGATACTCGCGCACTACTTCCACCTGCAAGTCCTCGCGCGAACCGAAATGCGCGAAGACGCCGCTTTTGCTCATCTGCATGCGTTCCGCGAGCAGCCCGATGGTCAAGCCTTCGAGCCCGTCGCGGGACGACAATTCCAGCGCGGCATCCAGAATGGCCACGCGCGTCATTTCCCCCTTGCGCATGGGCGCGGGGGACGCGGAAGTGGCGGATTCGAGACGAGCTGACTGGTGTCGCATGATTTTTTCTCCGTTCTTCGCGGCGCGAAACGGATCGCACCGCGTATGACCCTGACTTAATGCATTTTTTCGCTGCCCGGCTGGCTGCTTCACCGCCTGGCAGACCCGAATGCACGCAGTCTAAGGCAAAAAAGAACGACCGTTCAGATTATTGTGATCGCGCCCGCTGGCAGCAAGCTTTTAATTAGATCGGGGTTTCTAAACGCAGCGGCAGCGCTCCTGCGCTGCAACATGCCGCGACGCAGCAAGATAGCGATCATTGTTGCCGCGCGTGATGCACAGCAACATCGCCCCGCGCAGTATTGTCCCGCGATCAGTACCGCCCTGTCACGCCGGCGATGATCACGCCGACACGCAGCACCATATAGGCGGTCCAGCTCGCCATCCGGCGCACCGCCGAACGGCGCGCGTGCGTGGCGGCCTTGACCTCGACGCTGCGCGAGGCAATGGCATGCTCCAGCTCCTGGCGCAGCTCAGCGCAAAACGCGCTGTCATAGACGGCCACATTGGCTTCGCGCGCCAGTAGCAGGCTGAATGGATCCATATTGCTGGAGCCCACCGTGGCCCAGGCGTCATCTACCACGGCTACCTTGGCGTGCAGGAAACTATCGGCGTATTCGTGGATCTCCACGCCGGCCGCAAGCAAGGTCGCGTAGAGCGAGTGGGTCGCATAGTGCTGCAAACGATACTCCACCATGCCCTGCAGCAACAGCCGCACGCGCACCCCCCGCTTGCGGCAGGCCAGCAGGGCGCGGCGCATCTTGTGCCCAGGCAGGAAGTACGCGTTGGCAATGATCACTTCCCGCCGCGCGCCACCCAGTGCTTGCAGGTACTGGCGCTCGATGGCGCGGCGGTTGCGCAGGTTGTCGCGCAGCAGCAGCACGGCGCGCATGCCGCCGGCCTGGTCCTGGCGCGGCAGCGGCAGGTCGGTGATCAGTGGAAACTCCGCCGCCACCCCCGCCAGGCCAACGCTGCGCATTTCGCCGCGCAGCGATAGCTGCCACCACAGGCGCTCGGCGGTCAGCGCGATCTGGTTGACCAGCGGGCCCCGCACCTCCACCGCGAAGTCGTAGCGGGGGCCGAGCCCGGCGCCCTCGAAGGGCCCGTGGTTGTGGTCATCGATGATGTTGATGCCGCCAACAAAGCCGATCTGCTGGTCGATCACGGCCAGCTTGCGGTGCAGCCGGCGCAAGTTGCGCCGCGCCAGGCTGAAACGGCGCAGGGGACGGAAGATCTTGAGGCACACGCCACCTTCGCGCAGCCGCGCGGCAAGCCCGGCCGGCATGTCGCCGGCGCCGAAGCCGTCCACCACCAGGTGCACGGCCACGCCCCGCCCGGCAGCGCGGATCAGCGCGTCGCCCACCGCCGCACCGACCGCATCGTCGGCGTAGATGTAGGTCTCGAGCGAAACCGAGAATACAGCCTGGTCGATCGCGGCGACCAGGGCCGGGAAGAACTCGTTGCCGCCGCGCAGCAAGCGGACCGCGTTGCCGCCCAGAGGCCTGCCGCGGCGCCATTCGGAGCGCAGCGGGCCGGCGTGCTTCGGCGAGCGTGGGGGCGGAATCGATGACATGAGCCACATTATCAGGCACGCCGATGTCCTGTGCGTGCGCCAGGCGACGCGCGCGGCGCGCACAACGTGTGGGGCCATGCGCGCCGCCGCGGCCATTCTCTGCTATCGTCGCCGCTTTATCCCCTCGCAGCCCCCGACATCGTGAAGGTTTTCGGCATCTCCGGTACGTCCGGCAGCGGCAAGACCACGTTGCTGGATCAACTGATCCCGCGCTTCGTCGCCGCCGGCCTGCGGGTGGCCGGCGTCAAGCACACCCACCATGGCTTTGACCCGGACACCCCGGGCAAGGACTCCTGGCGCATGCGCCAGGCCGGCTGCGCCAATGTCGTGCTGGTAGGCGCGCGGCACCTCACGCTGATGCGCCACTACCCCGAAGCCGAGGCCTCGCCGGAACTGGCCGACGCGCTGGCCGTGCTGCCCGCCGACACGGACCTGGTGCTGGTGGAAGGCTACAAGCGCAGTGACTTCCCCAAGCTGGAAGTGTTCCGGCCGGACCTGGGCACGCCGCCTCTATGGCCGGAGGTGCCGAGCATCATGGCCGTCGCCAGCGACCAGCCGCAGGCGGTGGCCGCGCTCACCGCCCTGCCCGTGCTGGACCTGGCGGACCTCGACGCGATCTGCCAGCTGATCCGAGACAGTGCGCTCGAGCTCACGCCTGCACTGGCCGCTGCCCTGGCGCAGCCTCACCAGACGCGATAGACATGCCCGCTGCGCGGCCCTTCCACACTGCGCTGGAAGGCCAGCGCGACGCGAGCGGCCGGCACCGGCTCGTAGCCGGGGAAGAAATCGCCATATGCGGCCCATGACTCCTGCACCACGGTCGGGCTGACCACATTGATGCGCAGGTCACGCTCAAGCTCCGGCGCCGCGCTGCGCACGAACCCTTCCAGCGCCGCATTGACGCTGCCGGCATTGGCGCCCATGCGGATCGGCTCGCTGCCCACAATGCCGCTGGTGAGCGTGATCGAGCCGCCATCGCTCAGGAAGTGCTGGCCAACCAGCGCCAGCCGCACCTGCCCCAGCAGCTTGTCCTGCAGCCCGATCTCGAAATCCTCGGCCCGCATCTGCGCAAGCGGCCCGAAGAACAGGCTCCCGGTGGTGGCGACGATCGCGTCCACCCGGCCAATGCCTTCGAACAAGGCTTGCACCGACTCCGGCCGGGTCAGGTCGACCCGGTGCTCGCCGCGCGACTTTCCCACCCGTACCACTTCATGGCGAGCCGACAGGTTCTCTGCCACCGCCTGGCCGATCGTTCCGCTGGCTCCGATCACAACAATTTTCATCGCATTCCCCATGGTTCCGATTGTTTGGGATGACGGAATTCCTTCCCGTGTCATCAGGAATGCATTGTGAAAGTGGATTCATGGCGGATAAATGGGCTAGGATTTCGCGTATCCCTAATAATTAATTAGTAATCGATGGACAAGCTGCGCCGCATGGAAGTGTTTGCCGCCGCTGCCGAAGCCGGCAGCTTCAGCGCCTGCGCCGATGCGCTCGGCCTGTCGGCGGTGATGGTGGGCAAGCATGTCGGCCAATTGGAGCGGCATCTGGGCGTGCGCCTGCTGCAACGCAGCACACGCCGCCAGAGCCTGACCGAAGCCGGCCGCCTGTTCCTGGAGGAATGCCGGCAGATCCTGGAACGCGTGCGCAACGCGGAGACCGTGGCGGAACGCCTGCACAGCCAGCCGCGCGGCCGCCTGCGCGTGACCGCGCCGGTGACGCTGGGCGAGACGGCGGTGGCCGAGGCGGTATCGGCCTACCTGCTGCGATATCCGGAAGTCACGGTGGAACTGGTGCTTGACGACGCCTTTACCGACCTGATTGCCGATGGCTTCGACGCCGCCGTGCGCATCGGCGCGCTAGCCAGCTCCGACCATCTGGTGGCGCGGCCGTTGCGGCCGTATCGCATGGCGATCTGCGCGGCGCCGGCCTACCTGGCGCAAGCGGGCCATCCGCGCACGCTGGCGGACCTGGCCGGGCACCGTTGCCTGAATCATCTGTTGTGGCCGCAAGGCATGGGGTGGCCGGCACCCGGAGACGGTGCGGCGGCGGTACCATCCGCGCCGCTGACGGCCAACAACGGCCAGGCGCTGCGGCGCGCGGCACTGGCCGGCTGTGGGGTGGTGATGCAGCCGGAAGTGCTGCTGGCGGCGGACATCGCCGCCGGACTGCTGGTGCCGCTGCTGGAGGACACCATGCCGGCGCCAAGGCCGGTGCACCTGCTTTATCCGCGCGACCCGCGGCCGCTGCCCAAGCAGGCCTGTTTTGTTGACATCATGCTGGAGAAAATGGGGGCTTGAGGACAGCCCTCAGGAAGACGTGCCCACCTTGACCTTGTGGGCAACCGGCCGTTCCGGCACGGCAATGCGTGCAAGCTCCGCCATCAAGGGGACGTGGTCCGAGCGCTGGGCCCAGTCGCGGCCGGTCAGCGCGCTGGCGTGCTCGATCTCGAAGCCGCGCACATAGATGCGGTCGAGTTGCCACCAGGGCATGTGGCTGGGAAAGGTATGCAGCCGCGCGCCGCCGGCGGAGGACACCTCAGTTGCCCCGAGCGTGGTGCAGATCAGGTTGTCGAGCCGGTGGTTCCAGTCATTGAAATCCCCGGCGATCACCAGCGGCGCCTCGGCTGGCACCACATCTTGCACCCGCTTGACCAGCGCCTCCGCCTGCCGCGCGCGGCTGCGCGCGAACAAGCCGAAATGCACGCAGATCAGGTGGGCCTCGACCCCGTGCATGTCCGCCACCGCGTGCAGCAGGCCGCGCTGCTCGAAGCGGTGATCGGAGATGTCGAGGTTTTCCGACATCAGGATGGGATGGCGCGACAGGATGGCATTGCCGTGGTGCCCGTGGTCGTACACCGCATTGCGCCCGTAGACCGAATGCGGATACGCGTCGGTCGCCAGGTAGTTGAGCTGGGTGTAATCGGGATCGAACAAAGCCGCCGCCGCCAGGCGGTCATTGCGGTCCTGCACTTCCTGCAGGAAGACGATGTCGGCGTTGACCACGTGCAGGCCGTCGCGCACGTTGTGGATCCGGGACTTGCCCTTGATGCCGGTCACGCCTTTGTGAATGTTGTAGGTGACGACGCGCAGCCTCATAGGTCCGCTCCACAGGTCGCGCGCTGCCCCTGCACCCGCCAGCCCAGCTGCAGCACCGCCTCGGCGTTGCTGCTCGAGAAGCAGAGCACGGCGGCTTCCCGCCACGGCAGCCACTGATACTGCAGGTGCTCGCGTGGCGCTAGCGTCACCGGCTGCGGCTGCGCCACGCACAGGCCAAACCAGTGCTCGGTATTGCGCGTCACGCCGGGTGCGTAGCGGTGGCGCCACTGCGGGTAGATTTCGTAATCGATGGTGTGCTGCCAGTCTTGCAGTTGGTGCTCGGCGGCGATCAGGCCGGTTTCCTCGGCCACCTCGCGCGCGGCCGTCAGCGCCAGCGGCTCGTCCGGCGTGTCCAGGCTGCCGGTGACGGACTGCCAGTAGCCCGGCCGGTCGGCGCGCTCGATCAACAGCACTTGCAGGTCCGGCGTGTGAATCACAACCAGGACGGATTCAGGAATTTTGTAGGACATGGGGATAGGACAAACGGCGTCCCCAAGCTTACCGCAGATGCGCCCGGGCGCCATGGGAAACATGGCCGCCGGGACAGCCTCGCGGGCCCGGCCCAGTCATGCGGCGTAGGCGCTAGGCTGAACCGGCGTCTCGCGCAACCAGGTTTCGAATACGCCCGGCGAGTCGCCATGGCCCCACGCGGCGCGCAGTTGCTGCATCAACGGGGTCAGCGCCTTTGTGTACTCGCGCGAAGCCGCGTGCGCATGCGCCGCCAGGCGGTCGGCGCATTGCTGGAGTTGCGCCTGCAACTGCGCGCGCTCCTGCGCGATCTCCTTCTCGCGCACACCCAGCGCGTTGTATTTCTGGATCAGGAAGCGCTGGTAGTCCCCGCCTTCCATGCCTTGGGCCGCCTGGGCGTTGACCTGCTCGAAGCGCATCACGATGCTGCCGGTTTCCTGCTCGATATGCGTGGCCTCCGCAGCCAGCGCCTGCAAGCCGTCCTGCAGCCGCAAGGCCTCGCGGCGCTCGTCGCGCAGTTGCGCGGCGTACTCCTCGAAGCCGCGCTGGGCCGTCAGGTAAGCCTGCACCACCGGCTGCGGCGCCACCACCAGCAAAGGATCCGCGCCGCCGCCGCGGCTGCCCTGCAACAGGGCCTCGTCGGCCAGCCTCAGGTTGCCAAGGTCCTCCAGCCAGCGTCCGCGCGCCATGACGGTGCCCACCGTATCCAGCGCCACCCGGCGCAGGGCCTCGGCGCGCTGCATCTCCACCGGCTCCAGCATCGGCGCGCCACCGCCGCCGGTCTGTGCGGCATGGGCGATATCCGGCACGCAAGCCGCCACCGTGGTCGCCACGGACTCCGACATGGCCACCGCCGAGCGGCGCACCGCGCGGCGCAGCTCGAAACGCGCCAGCAGCATCATCACCAGCCCGGCCACCAGCCAGGTGACGATGGTTTCGGCATGAGCCAGTAAAAACTGGCGAATCAGTTCAACATCCAGGGACACGGCAGATTCCTCCCGCGCGGCCGGCGTGCCTTCGAAATGGGCTTGCGGCTTGGCGCTATAAAGGGAGAAGACTGGCCGGGAGGGGGCTTCGTTCCGCGATGTAACAATTGGAAACCAGCCATTGGTGCCGGCTGTGGCACGTGGCGCGTCAGAGACCGCGCCGCCGAACTTGAGCGGATCTCCCGCGCTTCAGGCGTGCGCCGCCTTCATGTCGGCAACGAAGGCGTCCAGCAGATCGTTGCGGTGCGGCTTGCGGCGCACCACCATGTCGAACGGTACGTCATAGCGCATCGCGTCCGGCGCGAGCGGGGCCAGCTGTCCCTGCTGCACGTAGGGCGCCGCGAAATGCGCCGGCAAGTACCCAAGGTGGCGTCCGGACAGCACCAGCATCGCCACCGCTTCCATATTGTCCGCCACTGCCGTCACCAGCCGGTCTGCCGGCGAACCCGCCGCCTCCGGCAGCGGATAGCTGCGCCAGGCCCACGCATGGCCGAGCGCGACCGCCGGGTCGACGCGCCCGGCCTCGGCGAAGAGCGGATGGCTGCGTCCGGCATAGGCGAGCTGCGTCTCGTGAAAGATGGTCGTGTAGTCCAGCGCCGGCACACGGTGCCAGAAGTAGCCGATGCCCATGTGGATCTTGCCGTCCAGCAGCAGCCCTTCCAGCTCTCCCGGCGAGCGCACCAACACGGAGAAATGCACGGATTCGTCCCGTTGGCGGAAGCGCTCGATTGCCTGGCTGATACGTGCATTGGCGCTCACCGGCGTATGCCCGATCAAGCCCAGGCTGAGCGTGCCCACCAATGTGCGGCCCACCTTGCGCGCTTCCGCGCCAAAGACATCCAGCGCCGTCAGCAGCTTGCGCCCGGACTCGACAAATTGCTGACCCCGCGGGGTCAGCCGGAAACCGCTGCGCCCCCGCTCGCACAGCCGGTAGCCCAACCGCGTTTCCAGCGTCGAAAGCTGCGTGCTGATGGTGGACTGGCTGACGTTGAGCGTCGCCTGCGCAGGCGTGATGCCATTGGCATCCACCACCGCCAGGAAAACGCGAATCAGGCGCAGGTCAAGATCGGAAGGTTGTCCCAGCATGGTCGATACATCGAGCCGAATCAATGTTTGGTTCAGAGATTTCGCATTCTACGCGTTGGAGCAATCGGAAAGAATGCGGGTGTCTCCACCAGAACGTGCCGCCGAACGCGGCATGATGAATCGATCGCCATGCATGCAAACACGTTACCCCACCCGGCCGGTGAGGCCGAACCCTTCCAGCCGATGTCCGGCAACGCCATGCCGCGCTTCGGCGGCATCGCCACCATGATGCGGCTGCCCGCCGCCGCGAGCACCGCCGGGCTGGATGCCTGCTTCGTCGGCGTGCCATTCGACCTGGGCACGTCCAACCGTAACGGCGCGCGCCTGGGACCCCGCCAGATCCGGGCCGAATCCGTGCTGCTGCGCCCCTACAACATGGCCACGCGCGCCGCCCCCTTCGATTCGCTGCGCGTGGCCGACATCGGCGACGTGGCGACCAATCCGTACAACCTGCATGACTCCATCGCGCGCATCGAGGCGGCTTACCGCGACATCATCGCCACGGGTTGCCGCCCGGTCGGGCTGGGCGGCGACCACACTGTCACGCTGCCGATCCTGCGCGCCATGCACGCCAGGTATGGCCGCCTCGGGCTGATCCATGTCGACGCGCATGCCGACGTGAACGACACCATGTTCGGCGAGAAGATCGCGCACGGCACGCCGTTCCGTCGTGCCGTGGAGGAGGGGCTGCTCGATTGCGGCCGTGTGGTGCAGATCGGCCTGCGCGGCACCGGCTATGCCGCCGAGGATTTCGACTGGTGCCGCCAGCAGGGCTTTCGCGTGATCACGGCCGAAGCATGCTGGTACCGGTCGCTGGCACCGTTGATGGAGGAAGTCAGCGCGCGCCTGCAGGGCGGCCCGGTCTACATCAGTTTCGACATCGACGGCATCGACCCAGCCTACGCGCCTGGCACCGGCACGCCGGAGATCGGCGGGCTGACGGTGCCACAGGCGCTGGAGATCGTACGTGGCGCGCGCGGGCTGGACATCGTCGGCGCTGACCTGGTCGAGGTATCGCCGCCGTACGACCCGTTCGGCACCACGGCGCTGCTTGGGGCCAATCTGGCGTTCGAACTACTGTGCGTGCTGCCCGGCGTCGAGTACCGCGGCGCCTGAATCCCTCCCCCGACAATAATCAGGAGACCCACCATGCAGACTACCCAGCCTGCTCCCCAGCCGCGCCGCGCGGCCCTGGCATCGTTTGTCGGCACCACCATCGAGTGGTATGACTTCTACAGCTACGCCACCGCCGCGGCGCTGGTGTTCGGGCCACTGTTCTTCCCCGGAGAGAGTCGCCTGCTGAGCCTGCTGGCCTCGTTCGGCTCGTTCGCCATCGGCTTTCTGGCGCGGCCCATTGGCGGCGTGCTGTTCGGCCGCATCGGCGATCGCCTCGGGCGCAAGCGCGCGCTCATGGGCACGCTGTCCTTGATGGCCATCGCCACGGTGCTGATCGGCTGCCTGCCGACGTATGCGCAGGCCGGATGGATCGCGCCCGTGGCGCTGGTGGCGCTGCGCGTGCTGCAGGGCATTGCGGTCGGCGGCGAGTGGGGCGGCGCGGTGTTGCTGGCGGGCGAGCACGCGCCGGCCGGCCGGCGCACCTTCTTCGCCTCGTTCGCGCAGCTTGGCAGCGCGGGCGGGCTGATCCTGTCGATGCTGGCCTTCAGCGCCGTGGGCCGGCTCGATCAAGACGCCCTCATGCAATGGGGCTGGCGCCTGCCCTTCCTGGCCAGCGCGGTGCTGCTGGCGGTCGGCTTCGTGATCCGGCGGTCGGTCAATGAATCGCCCGAGTTCGAGACCATGCGGGCCACCGGCGACGTGGCCCGCCAGCCACTGGCCGAAGCACTACGCGCGTGGCCGCTGATCGTGCTGGCGATCGGCGCCAACGTGTACGGCATCGCCGGCGTGTACTTCAGCAACATCTTCATGATCTCGTATGCGACGCAGTACCTGGCGCTGGACCGGGCAATGATTCTCGACTGCATGTTCTGGGTGGCGGTGCTGCAGTTCTTCGTGCAGCTGGGCGCGGCGCATCTGGCTGACCGCTTCGGCACCCGGCGCGTGCTCGCCATCGTCGCCGCTTGCGCCATCGTGGTGCCGTTCGTCATGCTGCCCCTGGTGCGCATGGGGCAGCCGCACACGGTATTCCTGGGCATCGCCATCGCCACGCTATGCGAATCGGGCTATTACGCCGTCATTGCCGGCTTTGTCACCGGCATGTTCGCCGCGCGCATCCGCTACACCGCCATCTCGCTGTCGTACCAGGTGTGCGGCGCCTTCGCCGGCGGCCTGACGCCGCTGCTGGCAACGCTGCTGGCGGACAGGTTCTTCCCGCAGTGGTGGCCGATGGCGGTGTTCTATGCGGGATCTGCGGCGCTGTCGCTGGTGTGCGTGGTGTGGGTGGGGCGGGCGCGAGAGGCAGGCCTACCCGCAAGCGCGGCGAGCGTTTAGGGCGATAGGGATAAAACAAAAAGGCCGCGCTTGCGCGCGGCCCTTCTCAAGCAGGCGAAAGCCCGGCTCAGGCGGTCTTCGGCTCTGCAGCGCGCAGGCGGATATGCAGCTCGCGCAGTTGCTTCTCGTCGACCGAGCTCGGCGCTTGCGTGAGCAAGTCTTGCGCGCGCTGGGTCTTGGGGAAGGCGATCACGTCGCGGATCGAATCGGCGCCGGCCATCATGGTGACGATGCGGTCCAGGCCGAAGGCCAGGCCGCCGTGCGGGGGCGCGCCGTATTGCAGCGCGTCCAGCAGGTAGCCGAACTTGGCACGTGCTTCTTCCTCGCCGATCTTCAGGGCGCGGAACACCTTGCTCTGCACGTCCTCGCGGAAGATCCGCACCGAGCCACCGCCCATTTCCCAGCCGTTCAGGACCATGTCATAGGCCTTGGCGATGCACTTGCCCGGATCGGTTTCCAGGTATTGCAGGTGCTCATCCTTGGGGCTGGTGAACGGGTGGTGCATGGCGACCCAGCGGGCATCTTCCTCGTCGTACTCGAACATCGGGAAGTCGATCACCCACAGCGGCTTCCACACGTCCTCGAACAGGCCGTGGGTCTTGCCGAACTCGGAGTGGCCGATCTTCAGGCGCAGGCCGCCGATGGCGTCGTTGACGACCTTGGCCTTGTCCGCGCCGAAGAAGATGATGTCGCCGTCCTTGGCGCCGGTGCGCTTCAGGATCTCGGCGATGGCCGCGTCGTGCAGGTTCTTGACGATCGGCGATTGCAGGCCGTCGCGGCCCTTGGCCACTTCGTTGACCTTGATCCAGGCCAGGCCCTTGGCACCGTAGATGGCGACGAACTGGGTGTAGGCATCGATCTCGCTGCGCGAGATGGCGGCGCCGCCCGGCACGCACAGGCCGACCACGCGGCCGTTCTCGCTGTTGGCGGGGCCGGCGAACACCTTGAAGTCGACGTCCTTCATGGCGTCGGTCAGTTCGGTGAATTCGAGCTTGACGCGCAGGTCAGGCTTGTCCGAACCGAAGCGGGCCATGGCTTCGCGGAATTCCATCACCGGGAAGCTGGCGTCCAGGTCGACGTCGATGGCGTTCTTGAACACCGTGCGCATCATGTCCTCGAACAGGTCGCGGATCTCCTGCTCGCTCAGGAACGAGGTCTCGCAGTCGATCTGCGTGAACTCGGGCTGGCGGTCGGCGCGCAGGTCCTCGTCGCGGAAGCACTTGGTGATCTGGTAGTAGCGGTCGAAGCCCGACACCATCAGCATCTGCTTGAAGATCTGCGGCGATTGCGGCAGCGCGAAGAAGTGGCCCGGGTTGGTCCGCGACGGCACCAGGTAATCGCGCGCGCCTTCGGGCGTGCTCTTGCCCAGCATCGGGGTCTCGATGTCGATGAAGCCTTGCGCGTCCAGGTACTTGCGCACTTCCATGGCCACCTTGTAGCGCAGGCGCAGGTTGTACTGCATCTGCGGGCGGCGCAGGTCCAGCACGCGGTGCGTCAGGCGGGTGGTCTCGGACAGGTTGTCGTCGTCGAGCTGGAACGGGGGCGTCACCGACGGGTTGAGCACGGTCAGCTCATGGCACAGCACCTCGATCTTGCCCGAGGTCAGGTTGGCGTTCTCGGTCCCGGCCGGACGCGGGCGGACCTTGCCCGTAACGCGGATGCAGAACTCGTTGCGGATCTCTTCGGCAGCCTTGAACATTTCCGGGCGATCGGGATCGCACACCACCTGCACCAGGCCTTCGCGGTCGCGCAGGTCGATGAAGATCACGCCACCGTGATCGCGGCGACGCTGCACCCAGCCGGTGAGGGCCACTTCCTGGCCCGACAGTTCTTCGGTCACGAGACCGCAATAGTGAGTACGCATGGAGGACATAAGAGAATTCCCGGAATAACGCGGCCGCCGATGCGGCCGGCGATCAATTTGAATGCGATGAGCCGGCGGACTCGGCGAGGGTTTCTGCCTGCGCTTCGCCGGCGCGCACCGAGCCGCTCTTGCGTGGCAGCTCGGTCGGCGCCACCACGCCCATCGAGACGATGTACTTCAGCGCGGCGTCGACGGTCATGTCGAGTTCGATGGTATCGGCCTTGGGCATCATCAGGAAGAAGCCCGAGGTCGGATTAGGCGTGGTCGGCACGTAGACGCTGACATACTCGCCCTGCAAATGATTCTGCACGTCGCCGCCGGGACGGCCGGTCAGGAAGGCGATGGTCCACGAGCCCTCACGCGGGTACTGCACCAGCAGCGCCTTGCGAAAGGCATTGCCCGACGAGGAAAGCAGCGTATCCGAGACCTGCTTGACGCTGGTGTAGATCGGCCCGACCACCGGGATGTGGCGCAGCAGCGCTTCCCACCAGCGCACCAGGCGCTGGCCGATGAAGTTGTGGGTCAGCAGGCCGACCAGCAGGATGAACACCACCGTCAGGATGGCGCCCAGGCCCGGGATGCGCACCTTGAACAGCTGGACAGGCTGCCAGGCCTCAGGCAGCAGGGCCAGGCTCTGGTCCATGGTGCTGATGACCAGGTTCAACACCCACAGCGTGATGCCCAGCGGCACCAGCACCAATAGCCCGGTGAGGAACCAGGTCTTGAGGGCGGAAGTCTTCTTCGCCGGCACGATGCGTTCTGCCTTCAATGGCTGGCGACGGCGCTGCCGGAACCGCCGGCAGTGCTCGTCGACGCCGTGCTGGCGGTGCTGGAGGAGTCAGTGGCCGCGCCGGACGAGGCCGGTGCGGCGGCTTCGCTCTTGCCTTCGGCAGCGCTGCCGGCTGCCGCCGTGGCAGGCGCCGCGGCCGTGCCGCCGCTGCCGCCGCGGAAATCGGTGACGTACCAGCCCGACCCCTTGAGCTGGAAGCCCGCAGCGGTCAGCTGCTTCTTGAACGTGCCCTTGGCGCCGCAGGATGTGCAGTCGGTGAGCGGGGCATCGCTCATTTTCTGCAGTACATCGCGCCCGTGGCCGCAGGCTTCGCAACGATAGGCATAGATCGGCATAGTGGCTCTCCGCGAGGATTCTGGAACGGAAATTGGGTGGAACCGCGTGGTCGCGCCGACCGGGAAGTTGCCACCCCCGCGCGCCACCTTGCGGTGCAAAGCCTTGAATTATAAACCGTTCTGAGAACGCCGGGCCGGCGGAAAAAGGACTGGAAATGCCTTCGAAGCCACGCGCGAGGCGTCAGGTGCCCGCAACGCTCAGGCCGGATGCGCTTCCTCGACCCGCGGATGGTCGCCGATCCACTGCGGCAGCAGCGAGCCGAACACCATGCCGCCAATGGAGAACAGCAGGCCGACCATCTGCGGCGGCACCGCCGCGTCGGCGAAAGCGATTTCGCAGCACAGCCAGGAAACCAGCCCGAGGATGATCGCGGCAAGGCCGCCCTGGCGCGTGGCCGGCTTCCAGAACATGCCAAAGGCCAGCGGGACGAACGACGACACCAGAGTGACCTTATAAGCATTTTCCACCATATGGAAAATGGAAAGATGCGAGTTCAGCGCGAACAGCGTCACCAGCACGGCGAACACCAGCACCACGGCCTGCATCACGCGCAGGAAGCGGCGGTCGTCGAGATGGCGGAAATACGGCCGCAGGATATTCTCGGCAAAGGTGACCGACGGCGCCAGCAGCGTCGCCGAGGCGCAGCTCTTGATGGCGGACAACAACGCGCCGAAGAACATCACCTGGGCGAACATGGGCGCGTGCGTCAGGATCAGCTTGGGCAGGATCAGCTGCGAATCGGTGTTGATGTACTTCTGCACCATCTCCGGATCGATCATGGTGGCCGAGTAGGCCAGGAACATCGGGATGAAGGCGAAGCAGAAGTAGAGCACGCCGCCGAGCACCGAAGCGCGCCCGGCAATCTTCTCGGTGCGCGACGAGGTCACGCGCTGGAACACGTCCTGCTGAGGGATCGACCCGAGCATCATGGTAAACAGCGCGGCCGCGAAGCCGATGATCTGTATCAGGTCCAGCGACGGCAGGAATTCGAACTTGCCGGCCGCCGCCGCATGCGACACCACCGCCGCCACGCCGCCGGCCTGGCCGCTGACTTCATAGCCGATATACAGCATCCCGATCACGATGATGATCATCTGGATGAAGTCGGTCACCGCCACGGCCCACATGCCGCCGAACAGGGTGTACACCAGCACGCTGGCGGCCCCGATCATCATGCCGGCTTCCTGCGACAGCGCGCCGTCCGAGACAGTGAAGAACACCAGCCCGAGCGCCTTGATCTGCGCGGCCACCCAGCCCAGGTAGGACATCACGATGCACAGCGTGGTCAGCACCTCGGCCAGCCGCCCGTAGCGGTTGTGATAGTAATCGCCGATGGTGAGCAGGTTCATCCGGTACAGCGGGCGCGCAAAGAACAGGCCGACCAGGATCAGGCAAAGCGAGGAACCGAAGGGATCGGACACCACCCCGGACAAGCCTTCCTTGAGGAAGACCGCGGGGATGCCCAGCACCGTCTCCGAGCCGAACCATGTAGCGAACACGGTGGCGGTGACGATATAGAACGGCAGGCTGCGGCCAGCTACCGCGAAGTCGGTGGCGTTGCGCACGCGCAATGCGGCCCACAGGCCAATGCCGACGGAGATTACCCAGTAGATGATGACGAACCAGATCAGCATGCTGCTGCCCTATCCCAAAGTGCCCTTGCGGCGAGAAACCGGTTGCCGGTGAGGCGGGATTTGCGGCCAGCCTTGCCCGGAGTCCAATTCATCGGTCGGGGCCGCATGGGTGGCCGATCTAGCCTGCGGTCGTAGCCGAATGTAGGGTAGGGACAAGGTCATTACTGACCCCGTCCCCCCCTAAGAACCGTACGTGCGAGTTTCCCCGCATACGGCTCAAGCCGCTCAAAGTACGTTAATTTGTACCGGTTTCGCAACGGGCCGACCGTGATGATGAACTTGAATATGACAGTTTGGATGCAGCAGCACTCGATTCCCTAGAGCATCAGAGCCGCCGTGTACACGGTACTCGATGTGATGGTCTTCCCACCCGGTCTCCTTGGTAATCTTGCTCTGGCACACCGCACACAAGCCCCGCTGGGACATGTACAACTTAACCCACTGCTTTCGGTGCGACATGTTATGCAACATGCGTACCTGCCGCAAGCTCTCGCCGTACCTTTCCTGCGCAGGATCGAAAGGATGGTAGTCCCCTCGAACTTTCTTGTGGCGTCGGATGGGCGTACCTTCAAGCGAATAAAGCGCCATCCAGTCCACTTCACCCCCCGCGTTTGTTACCGTGGTTCCGAACACCCAATTTCGACCGCCGACCGTCGTGAAATATTTCTTCCGCACCCAGTCAGTGTTCTTCTTCGGATGTCGCCGTTTTGCCCACCGCCATATAGCCCGAAATAAATCGTGCTCCAATCTGGTGAACGTCGCCTTTGCCACCACCGGGCTGTGATACTGCGCCCAACCTCGTAGCATGGGGTTCAGCATTCGGATCAACACCTCCTGCTTCACGCCCTTGTGACGGCCGATGACCTCCTTCACCGCGCGATAGAACGTTTGCACATTCTTCTTGCTTGGCTTTATAAGCAGCTTTCCCGAGTACTTTCGGAAATTCCACCCTAGAAAGTCGAAGCCTTCGGCTATGTTGGTGATCCGCGTTTTCTCCATGGACAGTGCCAGTCCCCGTACTGCTAGGAACTGTTCGACCCACGGCTTCACCTCGCTTTCTAGCATCTCCGGCGTGTTGCCGGTGATCACGAAGTCGTCCGCATACCGCACTACATTGACCTTCAACTTCTTGAATCGGGTAACCCCCAACTTAGCGGTGAGATGCTGAGTTAGTTGTCGTTCCAATCCGTTCAGCGCCACGTTTGCCAACGTGGGGGAAATAATGCCTCCCTGTGGCGTTCCAGCTTCGGTCGCCTGGAACTGGCCTTGAAATACCACGCCAGCCTTCAACCACTTCCGCAGGATTGCCTTGTCCATAGGGACATGGCGCACCAACCAGTCATGGCTGATATGGTCAAAGCAGCCCTTGATATCCGCTTCTAGCACCCATTGAGCCGAGGCCCTCTGGGATAGAGAGACGAATAGCTGAGACATGGCATCCGCGGTAGAGCGATTAATCCGGAACCCATAAGAGTTCGGATCGCTCATTCCTTCAGACACCGGTTCCAGCGCCAGCAGGTATAACGCCTGCATGGCTCTGTCCAACATGGTCGGTATGCCCAGAGGGCGTTCCTTCCCGTTGGCCTTTGGAATAAAGACCCGCCTTAACGGCAGCGGTCGATACCCCCGACGCTTCAACTGCCCGATGGCTGCCCACCGGGTCTCAGGCTTGTCCCACAGCACGCGATCTACGCCTGCCGTCTTTCTGCCACGGTTTTCCGTCACTCGCTTTACCGCCGATGCTTTGGCGGACCACGAGCGGGTCAGGGACCGTTGCAGGGCTTTCACCCGGCGCCAGTCCCCTTCCTGCGTTGCCTTCGCAATTCGAATCTGCATTTCCCGAACGTTCCGTTCCACCCGGCGCCAATCGATGGCACCCCAGCTTTGCGGTACGCCGGAGGGCGCAGATTCATCCTCACGGATCAATGCTTCCATGCTGTCCTCCGAATCTTGAGACTCTTCCCCCAAAATCGAGCGACAACATGCCCCTTGAGGGACATATTGCCCCTCAAGGGAAGAAAGTTGAACATCAAGCGAGATCTGTCAGCCGTCCTGCGACGATTGACCAGTTGGAAGTCTGCCCGCTTTCGCGTGGGATGATGTTTCAACCCCTATCCGAACCATTACAGCCCGGCATTCGCTTTTTCCAACCTCCCATACCCGCACAGCCAACAGCGTTCCTTGCGGTTCGCCTGCCGGAGCTAACTGCACTCTGGCAGCCATACGGGCTTACCACGTTCCCTGCACGTTACAAGACCGGGTTAGGGCCTGCCTATTCGCCGGTGGTCCAGAAGCGACGTGTCCCGAGTTTTGAGCGGGACAACCGACCACGTACCATTTTGGTTAGTGCCTATCAGCAGCTTTGGCACCGCAATCCTTACGACGTTTATCAGCAGTTCACTTACATTACCCATACCAGCCAGCCTAGCTCCTCGACCCGTTGCTACTCGGAATCTCTACCAGTCCACCTCACGGCAAACTGGCACCCTTGCGGGGGCTACATTGTCAGGAGAGCTTCACACCCCACCGTTACCAGTGACGCATGTCTCCCTAGGCTACTGCTAGTCGCATAGCAGGTTCTATATCGGAACACCCTTGCGGATGAGTCCGACCGAACCATAACGTGCAGAGCTTTCGCTCTACATCCGGGACCTCTCAACTCAATATGACCCCCGTAGGGGCATACTTGACCGACGTGAACTCCCAGAGGTGTTCCCATCCGTCCCAAAGAACGTAGCGCCGGTCAATCTGACCGGTACAAAAGCTATGTGGCGCTCCCCGACATGAGTCGATGGATCACCCAGCCCCTCTTTCGAGCGGCTGTTTACAGAGAACTCGCCCAAAGGCGAGCGTCCCCGCCTTTGGGCGATATGGCTGGAGGATATCCAGCAATAGCAAGTACTACACACTCGACAGGCGTTAGCGAGCCGAGCGTTCAACACATTGGACTCCCCTGGCTTTACCGGCCGGGTTCGTCAAAGCAAGAGATAGGTTGGGTTTCAAGGCTCAGGCCCAAGCCCTTACCCTGTCCCAACAAGGTCGATGCCCCTTACGTTAGGGCTGTACTGCTTTCCCGGACACGAGAGTGCGTGTCGCACCAAAACGCGGATTATAGCGACGCCTGCCGCCCGGCGAGGAAAAAAATCCCTGCCACCCGGAAATTGCGCGGGACGGTGCAGCCCTGGCGCCACAGGTGACGTGCCCGGCGCCGAGGATGCCCGCCGCGGCCGCGGCGCCCCACCGTGGTGCGGGAGACTGCGGCTTACTCGCGGTTACACAGCTTACAAACCCCGCGTCAGCGGGCCGTGTGCGCCGGGCATTAAGGGAGCAAGGCAGCAACATCGGGCGCACCGCCCACGAGCCAGGCTGCCGCCCACGACCCAACGAGGAAAAGGAAAACACCATGTCCAGCCGCCAAACCAAGATGCTCAAGACCCTGATGATTGCCGCAGGCCTGCTCGGTGCCGGCCTGGCCAGCGCCCAGACCGCGGCGGTCTCGCAGGACGTGCAGCGCAACGTCAACCAGGAACAGCGCATCGAGCGCGGCCTGAAATCCGGCAGCCTGAGCACGCGCGAAGCGGCCAGCCTCGAAAGGCAGACCGCACGGGTGGATCACATGGAAGCGCGCGCCCTGGCCAACGGCTCGGTCTCGCCGCGCGAGCAGGCGTCGATCCAGCGTGCCGAGAACAACGTGAGCCGCGATATCGCGCACGACACGCACAACGGCATCACCGGCAACCCCGCCAGCACCTCGTCGCAGCGCATGCAGGCTGACGTGCAACGCAATATCAACCAGGAGCAGCGCATCAAGAACGGCGTGGCCAACGGCTCGCTCACCAACCGCGAGGCCGGCAGCCTCGAACGCGGCCAGGCTCGCGTGGATCGGCGCGAAGCGCGCGCCGGCGCCAACGGCCATGTCGGCGCGGGCGAGCAGCGCGGCATCCAGCGCGCCGAAAGCCGCGACAGCCGGGCGATCTACCATGACAAGCACAACGCCCGCGTGCGCGGCTGAGGAAAGCCTGGCGCCTGGCGATGAAGATCAGGGTTGAAGCTCAAGATTGAAGCTTCGGCCTGAAACCCAGGGCTGAAACCCAAGGCCGGAACTTAAGGCCTGCGGCGCCAGACCTGCCACTGCTCGCGGCCGGCAAACACTGGCAGCGAGCCAGTGGCGGCCCGCGCCTCCACCAGCTCGAAGGCCGGCGCAAGCAACGCGCGCAGTTCTGCCTCGGGGATGGCGAAAGGCGGCCCGCCGCGCATCTCGTCAAGGAAGAAGTAGCCGGCCAGCAAGCCGCCCGGCGGCAGCAGTTGCGCCACGCGAGCGGCATAGTCGGCCCGCATGGCCGGCGGCAAGGCACACAGGAAAGCCCGCTCGTAGATCCACTGGCAGGCAGGTTCGGGCACAAAGGCAAAGAAATCCGCCTGATGCACGACGGCTCCGGCCGGCCCTAGCGCGCGGCGCGCGCTGGCCACGGCCTCGGGCGAGAAATCGATGGCGGTCACCGGCCAGCCGCGCGCATGGAGCCAACCCGCTTCCCAGCCGTTGCCGCAGCCAGGGACCAGCATGGGGCATGGCGCCATCGCGCTGGCGAAGGCTTCGAAATCGGCCGGCACGCCGCCCAGGTCCCAGGGCATGAAGCCCTTCTCGAAGCGCTCATCCCAGAAAGCCGGATCGGCCGCGTTGCGCGTGGCAAAAGCTGGCGGGACCCCGGTCTTGTTCGCCGCGTTATCGGATTTGGTCAAGCTAACCTCCACTGCATTGAATCACACTTGCCCACGCCACCCAGGCGATTCGGCGCGTTACCGTTACCAGTAACCAACCCAGGCCAGCAGTTCGGTCAACACCACGCCGGCGATGAATCCGCCCACCAGCAGCAAGGCCATGCCAACCAGGCGATTGGTGCGGCGCTGCTCGGCAACCAGGGCGGCCAGCAGCTTCTCTTGCTGGCCATTGTCGACCAGCGCGCGGCGCTCGAGGAACTGGTGCGCCAGGCGCGGGAAGTCGGGCAGCATCTTGGCCCATTGCGGGGCCTCCACCTGGATGCGCTCCCAGGCGCCCTTCCAGCCCACCTGTTCGTGCATCCACTTCTCGAGGAAGGGCTTGGCGGTCTTCCACAAGTCCAGGTCCGGATCGAGCTGGCGCCCCAGCCCTTCGATATTGAGCAAGGTCTTCTGCAACAGGACCAGCTGCGGCTGGATCTCGACATTGAAACGGCGCGAGGTCTGGAACAAGCGCATCAGCACCATGCCCAGCGAGATCTCCTTGAGCGGCTTGTCGAAATAGGGCTCGCAGCACGCCCGTACCGCGCTCTCCAGTTCCTCCACCCGCGTATTGGGCGGCACCCAGCCCGACTCCACGTGCAGCAAGGCCACGCGATGGTAGTCGCGGCGGAAAAAGGCGATGAAGTTCTGCGCCAGGTAGTTCTTGTCGAACTCGGACAGCGCGCCGACGATGCCGAAGTCCAGCGCGATATAGCGCCCAAACGTCTGCGGCGCCACCGACACCAGGATGTTGCCCGGGTGCATGTCGGCGTGGAAGAACCCATCGCGGAACACCTGCGTGAAAAAGATCTCCACGCCCTCCTCGGCCAGCAGGTGCATGTCGACGCCGGCTGCCCTGAGCGACTCGGTGCGCGAGATGGGGATCCCGTGCATGCGCTCCATCACGAAGACCTCGCTGCTGCACCAGTCCCAGAACACCTCGGGCACCAGCAGTAGCTTGGTATCGGCAAAGTTGCGGCGCAGCTGGCTGGCGTTGGCGGCCTCGATCATCAGGTCGAGCTCGTCGTGCAGGTATTTGTCGAACTCGGCGACCACCTCGCGCGGCTTCAGGCGCTTGCCGTCGGCCCAGAAGCGCTCAAGCCAGGCGGCCAGGTCGCGCATCAGCGCCAGGTCGCTGTCGATGACCGGCAGCATGCCCGGGCGCAGGACCTTCACCGCGACTTCGCGGCCGTGGTTGGGGCCGCCCTTCAGGATGGCGAAGTGCACCTGGGCAATGGACGCGCTGGCCACCGGCTTGTGATCGAAGCTCTCGAACAGCGTCGTCAGTTTCCGGCCCAGCGAGCGCTCGATGATCTTGACCGCTGCGACCGAATCGAACGGCGGCACCTGGTCCTGCAACTTGGCAAGCTCGTCGGCGATGTCCTCGGGCATCAGGTCGCGCCGGGTGGAGAGCACCTGGCCAAACTTGACGAAGATCGGCCCCAGGCGCGTCAGCGCCAGCCGCAGGCGTTCGCCGCGGGGCATGTCGAGCTTGCGGCCAATGGTAATGACACGCGCCAGGAAACGGATACGGCGGCTCTTGAAACCGGACAGCACGAGTTCGTCGAGGCCGTAGTAGAGGATGACGAAAACGATCTTGCAAAGGCGCAGGAAGCGGGTCATGCAGGTTCTTCAGTGTTGGGGCCGTGCTGATTGGCCGGTCTGGCAATGGATGAAGCCATAGAGGAGCAAGGGTCTGGCGGTGGCAGGCAGTGGGCGCTCAGCGATGGGCGGACGGCAGCGTGCCGGCGCCACGCTCGGAGCGGGTGCGCTGCTCCAGCTTCTCCAGCCGCTTCTCCAGCCGGGCGAGGTCGTCGCGCAGCGCGCTCACGCCGGCGCCGAACTCGTCGAGTGCGGCATGGCGCACCAGGGTCGGCTGCTCGTCGAGCAGGTACTCGGTCACGTTATCGACCAGCGCGCGGCCCACCCGCGTGGCCTGCGCATGCACCTGCTGCACGCCGTCCACCACCCGTTGCGCCACGCTGTCGCTGAGCGTGCCGCCCAGGATGCCGCGCAATGCGCGCGACAGGTCCTCGGCCGCATCCCAGCGCAAGCTGCGGGCCAGCGTGGAGACCGTATTGGCCAGTTCGGCATCGCCCTCGATGCGCACATGCTTCATCGCCGCCGCCTGCCCCCCGCCCGCCACGTCCGACGCCACCAGCGGCCACTGCTGCAGCGGCACCGTCAGCGTGACCGCCGGGGTTTCATCCACCGGGGCCAGTTCCGTCAGGCCCTGCCCCGTCACCTTCAATGCGAGCGTGAACGCAGCCGCGTCAAAGCGGATGATGCGGCCTGCGAAGGGCTGGAGCATGGAGGTTGCCCAAGGTTCTTGCTCCAGCAGGTGGTTCAGGGCGGTGATGGGGGGCGTGGCCAGGGGGGTGGGGAGGGTGGTCATGATGGGATGTGGCTGGGCGCGGGCCTTTCGGGGAGTGATGGGTTCGTCGGTTTTAGGGTCAACTTCAACTTCAACTTCAACTTCAACTGCTCAGCTTCACGTCAAAAGCAACTGCAACTGCAGTTTCACCCCCCTGCGGGGCGGCAACCTACTTTCTCGTCTTGCCAAGAAAGTGGGCAAAGAAGGCGCGCCGGATGGGGCGACTTCCCCTCGGGATTCATCCCCGCATACAAAAAAAGCCCACGTTTTCACGTGGGCCTCCATTCTATGCCACCTGCCGGCCTTGAACCTGCCGGCGAGGCACTTCCTGCACTCAGGAACTCTGTTGGATCCCTGCCAGCAGCCAGCCGCCGGGGCCGGTTACGGGCTTGGCCAGGTTCCAGACTTCGGCGAAGGGCTGGGCGGGATTGCCGGCCTTTTCGCGGATCATGCCGGAGAAGCGCACGCTGGCCAGATGCTGGGCCGGGCTGTCTTCGATGCCGAGCAGTTCGGCTTCCAGCGTGACCACGTCGGTCTTGTTGACCTCGGTGCCGCGCTCGGACAGGTCCATCTTGATCTCGGCGAACATTTCCGGGGTGGTGAACTCGCGGATGTCATCGAGGTTGCCGGCGTCCCAGGCCGCCTGCAGGCGTACGTAATAAACCTTGGCGTTGCGCAGGAAGGCTTCGGTGTCGAAGTCAGCCGGCACGCCCCAGGGCTGGGCCGCGCCCGCTGCTGCGCCGGCAGCCGTGCCAGCCATCACCGGTGCGGCGGACTGCATCGAGGAGGCGGAGCCGGGCGCGGGCATGACCGGGTTGGCTGCGCCAGCCGGCACTTGCTGGCGCAGTACCGGTTCGTTGCTGCCACCAAAGCCGTTACCCGAGCCGCTGCCGGCGCCTGCACCGGCATAGGCCGGTTGCTGGGGAGCCTTCGAGCCGCCGCGGAACTTGCGGATCAGCCAGATTGCGGCGAATGCCACCAGGGCAATCAGGATCAGGTTGGACAGGAAGCCCATGGCGGCGCCACCCAGACCAAAGTGCGACAGCAGCCAGCCAATGCCCAGGCCGGCGGCGATGCCGCCGAGCATGCCGCCCCAGTTACGCTTGGGTGCGGCAGCAGCGGCTGCACCCGCGCCGGCGCCTGCGGCGGCCGGTGCGGCTTGCTGGGCCGGTGCCTGCTGCGCGGGCGTCTGGTTGGGCGATTGCTGTGCCGGCGCCTGCTGGCGTTGTGTCACGCCGGACGATTGCTTGCCAATGCTGCGCGACCCGCCGAGGCGTTTGGCATTGGCGTCGAGCGCCATGCCGAGGGCAAGCGTGCCAATCAGCACACCCGCCATGAATTTTGCGCGAAATAGCGACATATCAGTGCTTCCCCTGTTAAGTTCGCTCATTTTTCTTTGAGCCTATATCAGTCTAGTACTTTCGCCCGACGTGGAGTGCCACCACTCCTGCTGTCAGGTTGAAGTATTCGACATTCTCCAGGCCCGAATGTTCCATAAGACGTACAAGTGAAGCCTGGTCTGGATGCATTCTGATCGATTCAGCCAGATAGCGATAGCTATCGGAATCCTGTACCACCCGCTGTCCCAGCCACGGCAGGAACTTCAGCGAATACATGTCGTAGGCCTTTTCCAGCGGCTTCCACACCTTGGAGAACTCCAGCACCATGACTTTGCCGCCCGGCTTGATCACCCGGCGCATCTCGGACAGGGCCACCTCCTTGTGCGTCATGTTGCGCAGCCCGAAGGACACGGTGACCAGGTCGAAGTAGTTGTCCGGGAATGGAATCCGCTCTGCGTCACAAAGACAGGTGGGGGTGACGATGCCTTTATTCAATAAGCGATCGCGCCCAACCCGGAGCATCGACTCATTGATGTCGGTCAGCCAGACCTCGCCGGTGGGCCCGGCCTGGCGTGCGAAGGCCTTGGCCAGGTCGCCGGTGCCGCCGGCGATGTCGAGCACCTTGAAGCCGGGCCGCACGCCGGCCTGGGCGATGGTGAACATCTTCCACAGCCGGTGCATGCCGCCGGACATCAGGTCGTTCATGACGTCGTACTTGTTGGCCACCGAATGGAAGACTTCGGCCACCTTGCCGGCCTTCTCTTCTTCCTTGACCTTCTCGAACCCGAAGTGGGTCTCGCTCATAACTCGCTCCAGAATTCAGTAATGGCCCGCGGGGGCACGCAATCTCAATGGTTGCCGCAGGCATGGCCGCCGGGGGCCACCATGGG
Source organism: Cupriavidus sp. CuC1 (assembly GCF_044627735.1). Classification (NCBI taxonomy): domain Bacteria; kingdom Pseudomonadati; phylum Pseudomonadota; class Betaproteobacteria; order Burkholderiales; family Burkholderiaceae; genus Cupriavidus; species Cupriavidus sp. CuC1. The sequence continues at coordinate 37,856 of NZ_JBIUHC010000074.1, forward strand.
GGTGTCGCGATCGACGCCGGCCGCTTCCAGCCGCTCCAGGTAGGACTGCCAGATGGCGTCCTGCTGGGCGCCCAGGCGGTACAGCAGTTCCCAGGAATAGATGCCGGTATCGTGACCGTCGGAAAAACGGATCAGGATGGCGTAGTTGCCGACCGGCTCCACCGCGGCGATGGTGACGTCGCGCTTGCCGGTCTGCAGCACTTCCTGGCCCGGGCCGTGGCCCTGCACTTCGGCCGAGGGTGAGTTCACCCTCAGGTATTCGAACGGCAGCCGGAAGCTGGATCCGTTGTCAAAACCCACCTCCAGCACGCGCGACTGGGTGTGCACGGTAAGGGCGGTGGGATGCGGAGTATCTTTTTCGAGGCCTGCCATGATGGGTGGCGTGCGGCTGAGGGCGAGCCGCAGGTTGCGGCCACACCGGCCTTTACGCTTCGTGTACGACCCGATAGCTTACCGCAGCCGCCTCGCCTTGCCCATCTTGCTCCGTCTCCCAGTGCGCGCCGTCGGCCGCGACATAGCGCAGGCGGCGGCCATGGAAGGCGGCTACCGTGCTGCGGTGGGCGATGCTGATGATGGCCGCGCCGGGCAGGGAGTCCACCATCAGGCCGTACATCGCGCTTTCGGTTTCCTCGTCGAGCGCGCTGGTGGCCTCGTCCAGGAACAGGTAATCGGGCTTTTGCAGCAGCGCGCGCGCAAAGGCCAGGCGTTGCTGCTCGCCCGGCGACAGCCGCAGCGACCAGTTGTCGAACACGTCGAGCTGCTCGGTCAGGGCGCCGAGCCGGGCTTCGCGCAGCACCTTCTGCAAGGCCTCGCAGCTATGCACGGTGCCGGCGTCGGGATAAGCCAGCGCATCGGCCAGCGAGCCGATCGGCAGGTAGCTGCGCTGCGGCAGGAACAGCATCCGGGCCGCGCGCGGCATGGCTACCGTGCCGCTGCCATAAGGCCAGATGCCGGCCAGCGCACGGAACAGCACGCTCTTGCCGCAGCCCGAGGGGCCGCTGACCAGCCAGCGCTCGCCGGGCGCGATCTCCAGCGAGAACGGCGCCACCAGCGGACGCTGCTGGATCTCGCCGCCGTTGCCGGTGCGCACCGGCAACGCCAGCGCGAGGGTGTCGATGCGGATGCCGTCGGAATCGGCACCGACACCCGCACCAATACCGGTACCGGTACCGGCATCGGCCTGGACCACCTCGATGTCGCGCACGCCGGTGTGCTCCTGATCCTGGCGCTCGGCAACGCGGATGGCGTCGCGGAAATCGATCAGCCGGTTGGCCGCCGCCTTCCAGCCGACCAGCGTGGAGTAGTTGTCAACGAACCACGACAGCGCACCTTGCACCTGGCCGAAAGCTTGGCTCACCTGCATCAGCCCGCCCAGCGTCATCTTGCCGGCGAAGTAGCGCGGCGCGGCCACGAGCAGCGGAAAGATGATGGCGAACTGGCCGTAACCGGAACTGACGAAGGTCAGGCGCCGCGTATAACGCATCAACTGTTTCCAGTTGGCGCGGATGCGGTCAAACCGCGAGCGCAGGCCCGCCTGTTCGGTAGGCTCGCCCCGGTAAAGCGCCACGGGCTCGCTGTTCTCGCGCAAGCGCACCAGCATGAAACGGAAATCCGCCTCGTACTGCTCTTGCTGGAAACTCAAGCCGATCAGCGGCCGGCCCACCACGTGGGCAATCAGCGAACCGATCACCGCATAGCCCACCGCGAACCACACCATATAGCCGGGAATCGTGATCTCGGTGCCGCCCAGCATGAAGCTGATCGGCCCGGAAACGGCCCACAAGATGCCGACGAACGACACCAGCGTCACCACCGAATTGAGCAGGCCGAGGGACAGGGACAGCGCGCCATCGGTAAACGAGCGCAGGTCGTCCGCCAGCCGCTGGTCGGGGTTGTCCGTGGCGTGCGTCTGTTCGATGCGGTAGTAAGCCTGATGGCTGAGCCAGTGGTCCATGAAGCGGTCGGTCATCCAGGTACGCCAGCGCATCTGCAGCATCATGGTGTAGTACTGCCGGGAAATGGCCGCCACGATAAAGAAGCCGGCGATCCAGGAAAAGCGGATCAGCAGCGCCTTGAAGGAGGTGTAGTCATGCTGCTCCAGCGCGTTGTAGAACACGCGGTTCCACTCGTTGAGCAGCACGTTGATGTAGACGATGCCGAGATTGAGCGCGACCACGAAGGCCAGCAGCCCCAGCCCGGCCTTGCGGTCCTCGGATTTCCAGTAAGGCTTGATCAGGTCCCACGTCTCGGCCACCCGCAGGCGGCTCTGGATCTTGAGGGCACGGGCCGGCACGGCCGGGCCTGGAACAGTAACGGAAGTCGGTGTGGACATGGCACCTTTCGCGCAGGCGGGCCAGGGCTGATCCACCGGCCCCGCTCTTGTGGGAATGAAGACAACGGATGTTAGAAGACGGCGCTGCCATGCTGGTTCCGGAAACTCAAAAAAACCGACAGTAACGCCAGCACGGCACGGGCACTGGCACGGGCACGCCTTGCGTCAGCCTGCTTCGTCCAGTTTCGCCAGGGCCGCTCGCAATGCCGGCAGGCGCTGCACAAGGCCGGCCAGGCGCGCCACATCGGGCTCGCGCTGCGCAGCCGCCCAGACGGCTTCGGGAAAATGCGTATCCCAGCGGTAGCGCGGAATGACGTGCCAGTGCAGGTGCGGCACCATATTGCCGAAGGCGGCCAGGTTGACCTTGTCCGGCGCCATGGACTCGCGCACCGCGCGCTCCACCCGCGCCACCAGCCGCATCAGCCAGGCCTGGTCGTCCTCGGGCAGGTCGGTCTGCTCGGCAACGTGGCCGTTCCACACCACCCGGCAAAAGCCGGGAAAGCGCTCGTGCTCGACCAGGATGACCCGGGCGCGCTCGCCGCGCCAGACCAGTTCGCCGCCGTCGGTCTCGCACAGCGGGCAGTTGGGGACGAGATTCATGCGGGCGCTCCCGATGCGTCAACCGATCGTCCAGAATTGGCTCCCCTCTCCCGCAAGCGGGAGTGGGGAGAAAACCAGTGGCACCACCCTCGCCCCCTCCATCACACCAGCACCCGCTCGATGCCGCCCGAGTTGGCCTTGGCCACGTAGTCCGGCATCCAGTTCTCGCCCAGCAGGTGCTTGGCCATTTCCACCACGATGTAGTCCGCCGTGACCGTGGCGTCTTCGTTGTAGCGCGACAAACCCTGCAGGCAGGACGGGCAGCTGGTCAGGATCTTGACGTCGCCGACGAAGCCGTCGGTGCGCAGCTTGTCCGCGCCCTTGGTCATTTCCTCTTCCTTGCGGAAGCGGATCTGGGTGGAGACGTCGGGCCGCGATACCGCCAGCGTGCCGGACTCGCCGCAGCAACGCTCGTTCTTCTCGATCTTGCCGCCGCCCTCGTTGCCGCCCATCAGCTCGTTGACGAGCTTGGTCGGGTCCATGGTCTTGATCGGGGTGTGGCAGGGGTCGTGGTACATGTAGCGCGTACCGGTCACGCCTTCCAGCTTGACGCCCTTCTCCAGCAGGTATTCGTGGATGTCGATGATGCGGCAGCCCGGGAAGATCTTGTCGAATTCATACCCGGCCAGCTGGTCGTAGCAGGTGCCGCAGCTCACCACCACGGTCTTGATATCGAGGTAGTTGAGCGTGTTGGCGACCCGGTGGAACAGCACCCGGTTGTCGGTGACCATCTTCTCGGCCTTGTCGTACTGGCCGTTGCCGCGCTGCGGATAGCCGCAGCACAGGTAGCCCGGCGGCAACACGGTCTGCACGCCCACATGCCACAGCATGGCCTGCGTGGCGAGGCCAACCTGCGAGAACAGCCGCTCCGAGCCGCAGCCCGGGAAGTAGAACACCGCCTCGGTCTCGGGCGAAGTCCGCTTCGGGTCGCGGATGATCGGCACGATCTCGTTGTCTTCGATATCGAGCAGCGCGCGCGCGGTCTTCTTGGGCAGGTTGCCCGGCATCTTCTTGTTGATGAAGTGGATCACCTGCTCTTGCACCGGCGCGCGGCCCACCGTGGCGGGCGGATGCGCGGTCTGCTTCCTGGCGAACTTCTTGAGCACGTCGTTGCCCAGGCGCTGCGCCTTGTAGCCCCAGTCGATCATGACCTTGCGGGTCATGTTGATGGTCTGCGGGTTGGTGGCGTTGAGGAAGAACATCGAAGCGGCGGTGCCGGGATTGAACTTCTTCTGGCCCATCTTGCGCAGCAGGTTGCGCATGTTCATCGACACGTCGCCGAAGTCGATCTTGACCGGGCACGGCGTCACGCACTTGTGGCAGACCGTGCAGTGGTCGGCCACGTCGGAGAACTCGTCCCAGTGCTTGATGGAGATGCCGCGGCGGGTCTGTTCCTCATACAGGAAGGCCTCGACCAGCAGCGACGTCGCCAGGATCTTGTTGCGCGGGCTGTACAGCAGGTTGGCGCGCGGCACGTGGGTGGCGCACACCGGCTTGCACTTGCCGCAGCGCAGGCAGTCCTTGACGCTGTCGGCAATGGCGCCGATATCGCTCTGCTGCATGATGATGGACTCATGCCCCATCAGCCCGAACGACGGCGTATAGGCATTGCGCAGGTCGGCGCCGGGCAACAGCTTGCCCTTGTTGAAGCGGCCCTGCGGGTCCACGCGCTGCTTGTACTCGCGGAATTCGCCGATCTCGTCCTCGGTCAGGAACTCCAGCTTGGTGATGCCGATGCCGTGCTCGCCGGAGATCACGCCGTCGAGCGAGCGCGCCAGCGCCATGATGCGGGCCACCGCGCGGTGGGCGTCCTGCAGCATGTCGTAGTCGTCGGAATTGACCGGGATATTGGTGTGGACGTTGCCGTCGCCGGCGTGCATGTGCAGCGCCACGAATACGCGGCCGCGCAACACCTGCTTGTGGATCTTCTGCGCTTCGTCGAGGATGGGCTTGAACTCGCCACCGTTGAAGATATTGCGCAGCTCGGCGCGCACTTCGCTCTTCCACGACACGCGGATGGTGCGGTCCTGCAGCAGGTGGAACACGGTAGCGTCCGGCTGCTGCTCGAGGCGCGCCTCGAAAGCCTGGCCGAGCAGGCCCAGGCCGTGGCCGATCAGCGACGCACGCGCGGTGGCCAGCGGCGTGTCGAGGTGGTCCTGCAGGTAGGTCCAGCGCGAGCGGATTTCGCGCAGCAGCTGCAGCGCGTGCTGCACGCGGTCTTCCAGCAGTTCGGCGCTGGGGATCTCGTTGGCGTCGTCACTGCGGCCCAGCGGCAGGTTGCCGCGCGCGAAGAAGGTTTCCAGCGCATCGGTCAGCTGGAGCTTGTTCTTGATCGACAGCTCGATATTGATGCGCTCGATGCCGTCGGTGTACTCGCCCATGCGCGGCAGCGGGATCACCACGTCTTCATTGATCTTGAAGGCGTTGGTGTGCTTGGCGATGGCGGCGGTGCGCGAGCGGTCCAGCCAGAACTTCTTGCGGGCTTCCGGGCTGACCGCGACGAAGCCTTCGCCGCTCTTGCCGTTGGCCATGCGGATGACTTCCGAGGTGGCGCGGGCGACCGCGTCCTGGTCGTCGCCGACGATGTCGCCGATCAGCACCATCTTCGGGAAGGCGTTGCGCTTGCTCTTGGTGGCATAGCCCACCGCGCGCAGGTAGCGCTCGTCCAGGTGCTCCAGGCCGGCCAGGATGGCGCCGCCGGGAGTGCGCGATTCGGCGTCGAGGTAATCCTTGATTTCCACGATGCTGGGAATGGCGTCGCGCGCCTGGCCGAAGAACTCCAGGCAGACCGTGCGCACGTGCGCCGGCATGCGGTGCAGGATCCAGCGCGCGCTGGTGATGATGCCGTCGCAGCCTTCCTTCTGGATGCCGGGCAGGCCGGCCAGGAACTTGTCGGTCACGTCCTTGCCCAGGCCTTCCTTGCGGAACTTGCGCCCTTCGATGGCCAGGGTTTCCGTGCGCAGCGGCTTTTCGCCGGGCGCGCGGTTGCCGTCCGACCACTTCAGCTCGAACGTGGCAACGGGCACGTCGTGGATCTTGCCCAGGTTGTGGTCCAGGCGCGTGACTTCCAGCCAGTTGCCTTCCGGATCCACCATGCGCCACCAGGCCAGGTTGTCCAGCGCGGTGCCCCACAGCACGGCCTTCTTGCCGCCGGCATTCATGGCCACGTTGCCGCCGATGCAGGACGCATCGATCGAGGTCGGATCGACCGCGAACACCAGCCCTGCCTTGTCGGCGGCGTCCGCCACGCGGCGCGTCACCACGCCGGCGCCGGAGAATATGGTGCCGACCTTGTGCGCCACGCCCGGCAGGTCGGTCTGCTCGACCGGCCCGAGCTGCTCGAGCTTTTCCGTGTTGATCACGGCGCTCATCGGCGTCAGCGGCACGGCGCCGCCGGTGTAGCCGGTGCCACCCCCGCGCGGGATGATGGTCAGGCCCAGCTCGAAGCAGCCCTTGACCATGCCGGCGATCTCTTCCTCGGTGTCCGGGGTGAGGACCACGAAGGGATATTCCACGCGCCAGTCGGTCGCGTCGGTCACATGCGAGACGCGCGACAGGCCGTCGAACTTGATGTTGTCCTTCTGCGTGACGCGGCCCAGCACGCGCTGGGTGCGCTTGCGCAGGTCATAGGCGTCGGCGAACTCCTGCTTGAAGTCCTCGATGGCCTGCTTGGCAAAGCTGACCAGCTGCTCGACCCTGTGCGAGCGGTCCTCGGCGGCGGGCTCGGCGTGTTCGGCACGGTCGGCGGCGCGGCGCTTTTCCACCTCGGCGAGCCGATGGTGCAGTGCCGAGACCAGCATCTGGCGGCGCTTCGGGTTCTCCAGCAGGTCGTCCTGCAGGTAGGGATTGCGGCGTACCACCCAGATATCGCCCAGCACTTCATACAGCATGCGGGCGGAGCGGCCGGTGCGGCGCTCGCCGCGCAGCTCGGCCAGGATGCGCCAGGCTTCTTCGCCTAGCAGCCTGATGACAATCTCGCGATCCGAGAATGACGTGTAGTTATAAGGGATCTCTCGCAGGCGCGCGGGCGCATCCTGCGCGGCGAGTTTGGCATCGAGCACGAGTGGGGCGTTCATGGGGAGGGGACCGCTTCCTGTAGCGCACGGGGACGGTGCGCCGGATCGTCTTTAAAGGGCAATTGTACTTCAAGGCCTGCTTTCGCCGCACCGCAACATGGCAGAACCTTGCTTGGACAAGGGTTGCCTTACCCCTTCCGTGACGCCGGAGGCGCTGGCTAGAACAGGCTTTTGAGGCTGGCAGCGACGCCATGCCAGAAACTATTCGGGATCCAGAGCAGGGCTATCGTCATCGCAAGGTAGCGCAGAAACTTGCCAATCGCCATGTAAACCAGGCTCGGCCAGAACGGCAGCCGGAGCCAGCCCGCCAAAGTGCATAAAGGATCACCAATTCCCGGTAACCACGAGGCCAGCAGGGTCGGCGGCCCCAGTCGGCGCATCCAGCGGAAGTAACGCGCGTCCAGCGCCGGCTTGCGCGGCTGGCGGGGATGGCGGCGGTGCTGGGCATGCTCCTCCTCGTGCGCGCGCTGCTGGCGCCGCTTGCGGAACCGCACCAGCGCCAGCTTGGCCGCGTAGCCCAGCCACCAGTCGATGGCGCCGCCCGCGGTGTTGCCGAGCGTGGCGACGATGATGGCCGGCCAGAACAGATGCGGGTTGAGCTTGATATACCCGAATACCGCTGGCTCGGAGCCCAGGGGCAACAAGGTGGCGGACACCAGGCTGACCACGAAGATAGCCGGCAGGCCCACCTTGGGCAGGGCAACGGTTTCGAACAGCCAGTCGATGAAGCCTTCCATAGAGAGAGAGTTGGTGCCGGTGCGGTGTGAATGCGGCGTGAATGTGGTCTGAATGCGGTGCGACCACGCTGCGGCGATCGGATGGCGGGCCATTCTAGCAGCGCCATCTTGCGCGCCCGCACCCGACGCCGGCCGCGCCCTCTGGCCACGTCAGGTGGCGCAGGGGCAACCCGCATGGCATGCACCGGAGATTTGTGATTAACTGTTAGAGTCTGCCGCAGCCAAACGTTCACGGCGCGGCATTGTTCGGCAATACCCAGCGATACCCGGCAATAAATACCCGGCAGCACCGCAGTACCAACATCACGAAATAGCCGTACCCAACAAACGGCAGTAACGCGTCGTGGCCAGTCCCGCGCAGCTTTTCGGGATTCAGGGATTGGTCGTGCACGTGTCCACCCACATGGAGACAAGCATGGCGATTCCTATCCGCCTGACCGTCAACGGCCGCGCCGTCGACGCGCAGGTAGAACCCCACACCCTTCTCGTCCAGTTCCTGCGCGAACAACTCCGCCTGACCGGTACCCATGTCGGCTGCGACACCGCCCAGTGCGGGGCTTGCACCGTGCACATGGACGGCCGCGCGGTCAAGTCGTGCAACATGCTGGCGCTGCAGGCGGATGGCGCCAGCATCACCACCATCGAAGGGATCGCCCCGGAGGGTCAGCTCCACCCCATGCAGGAAGCCTTCCGCAACTGCCACGGCCTGCAGTGCGGCTTCTGCACACCCGGCATGGTGATGAGCGCCATCGCGCTGGTCAGGCAGCAGCCCAATGCCGACGCCACCGCCATCCGCGAGCAGCTCGAGGGCAACCTGTGCCGCTGTACCGGCTATCACAACATCGTGCGCGCGGTGCAGGAAGGCCAGTCCGCGATGCATGGCGTCAGCGCTGAATAAGGGGACCGCCATGAACGCACCAGACAACCAACACCTGATCGGCGCCTCGGTCAAGCGCAAGGAAGACTACCGCTTCCTCACCGGCAACGGCCAGTACACCGACGACATCGTGCTGCCGCAGCAAAGCTACGGCTACTTCCTGCGCTCGCCGCACGCGCACGCCCGCATCGTCTCCATCGACAAGACCGAAGCGCTGGCCTCGCCCGGCGTGGTCGCCATCTTCACCGGCGAGGATGTTGCCGCCGACAAGGTCGGCGGCCTGCCCTGCGGCTGGCTGATCCACAGCATTGACGGCAGCCCGATGAAGGAGCCGCCGCACCCGGTGCTGGCGCAGGGCAAGGCCCGCCACGTGGGCGACCAGGTCGCGCTGGTGGTGGCCGAAACGCTGCAGCAAGCCAAGGACGCCGCCGAGAAGATCGACGTGCAATACGACGAACTGCCCGCCGTGGTGAATACCGCGCAGGCCGCCACCGCCAGCTCGCTGGTACATGACGACGTGCCCGAGAACACCAGCTATGTCTGGGGCCACGGCGACCGCGCCGCCACCGACGCCGCCTTTGCCAAGGCCGCCCACGTGACCACGCTGGAGATCATCAACAACCGGCTGATCCCCAACGCCATCGAGCCGCGCGCCGTCAATGCCAGCTACACCCGGCAGGACGACAGCTACACCGTCTATGTGTCGAACCAGAACCCGCACGTCGAGCGCCTGCTGATGGGCGCCTTCGTGCTCGGCCTGCCGGAGTCGCGCCTGCGCATCATCGCGCCGGACGTGGGCGGCGGCTTCGGCTCCAAGATCTTCCTGTACGCGGAAGACGTGGCGCTGACCTGGGCCTCGAAGAAGATCAAGCGCCCGATCAAGTGGACCGCCGAGCGCTCGGAGTCCTTCCTGACCGATGCGCACGGCCGCGACCACGTCACCAAGGCCGAGCTGGCGATGGACGCCGACGGCAAGTTCCTGGCCATGCGGGTGCACACCACCGCCAACATGGGCGCGTACCTGTCGACTTTTGCGTCCAGCGTGCCGACCATCCTGTACGCCACGCTGCTGGCCGGGCAGTACACCACGCCGGCGATCTATGCCGAAGTGCGCGCCGTGTTCACCAACACCGCGCCGGTGGACGCTTACCGCGGCGCGGGGCGCCCGGAGGCCACCTATGTGGTGGAGCGGCTGGTGGAAACCGCGGCGCGCGAGATGAAGATGGACCCGGCGGAAATCCGCCGCAAGAACTTCATCCACGACTTCCCGTACGCCACCCCGGTCGGCCTGACCTATGACACCGGTGACTACGAGCCGTGCCTGGCACGCGCGCAAGAGCTCGCGGATGTCAAAGGCTTCCCCGCGCGGCGCGATGAAGCCAAGCAGCGCGGCAAGCTGCGTGGGCTGGGCTACTCCTGCTACATCGAGGCATGCGGGCTGGCGCCGTCGAATATCGCCGGCGCGCTGGGCGCGCGCGCGGGGCTGTTCGAGGTGGGCGAGATCCGTGTCCACCCGACCGGCACCGTGACCGTCTTCACCGGCTCGCACAGCCACGGCCAGGGGCATGAAACCACCTTTGCGCAGATCGTGGCGGACCGGCTCGGCATTGCGCTGGATGCCGTGGAAGTGGTGCACGGCGACACCGGCCGCGTGCCGTTCGGCATGGGCACCTATGGCTCGCGCTCGCTGTCGGTAGGCGGCTCGGCCATCATGAAGGCGCTCGACAAGATCGAAGCCAAGGCCAAGAAGATCGCGGCCCACTTGCTGGAGGCCTCGGACGCCGATATCGAGTTCAAGAACGGCACGTTCAGCGTGGCCGGCACCGACCGCAGCAAGACCTTTGGCGAAGTGGCGCTCACCGCCTACGTGCCGCACAACTACCCGCTCGACAAGCTGGAACCGGGCCTGAACGAAAACGCCTTCTACGACCCGACCAACTTCACCTACCCATCGGGCGCCTACATCTGCGAGGTGGAGGTCGATCCTGACACCGGCGAGAGCAAGGTGATCAAGTTCACCGCGGTGGACGATTTCGGCAACATCATCAACCCGATGATCGTCGAAGGCCAGGTGCACGGCGGCATCGGCCAGGGCCTCGGCCAGGCCATGCTGGAGCAGTGCGTGTACGACAATGACAGCGGCCAGTTGCTGACCGGCTCCTACATGGACTACGCCATGGCGCGCGCCGGCGACCTGCCGGACTTCACGGTGGAAACCGCCAAGGGCACGCCCTGCACGCACAACCCGCTGGGCGTGAAAGGCTGCGGCGAGGCCGGCGCGATCGGCTCGCCGCCTGCGTTCATCAACGCGCTGGTGGATGCGCTCTCGCCGCTTGGCGTGCACGACATCCAGATGCCCGCCACGCCGCATCGCGTGTGGCAGGCCATCCGCCAGGCGCAGGCCCCTAACTGAGATCGGAGGCACACCATGTACGCATTCCATTTCGAACGCGCCGCCGATGCCAAGTCGGCGGTGGCCAAGCTCAAGGCGGACAGCGACGCCAAGTTCCTCGGCGGCGGACAGAGCCTGCTGGCCGCGATGAAGCTGCGCCTCGCCGCGCCGTCCGCGCTGATCGACGTATCCCGCATTCCCGGCATGGCGGATATCCATGTCGAGAACGACGAGCTGGTGATCGGCGCGGCGGCACGCCATGCCGACGTGGCGGCCAACGCCGACGTGCGCAAGCGCATCCCCGCGCTGGCCGCGCTGGCCGACGGCGTCGGCGACCGGCAGGTACGCGCGATGGGCACGCTGGGCGGCTCGCTCGCCAACGACGATCCGGCCGCCTGCTACCCGGCAGCGGTGCTCGCGCTCAACGCCACCGTGGTCACCGACCGCCGCAATATCGCCGCCGATAGCTTCTTCAAGAGCCTCTACGAAACCGCGCTGGAACCCGATGAGCTGATCACCGCCGTGCGCTTTCCCACGCCGGACAAGGCCGCCTACATCAAGTTTCGCAACCCGGCATCGCGCTTCGCGCTGGTGGGCGTGATGGTGGCGCAGTTCGGCAAGGTCGTGCGGGTGGCGGTCACCGGCGCGGCCGACAGCGTGTTCCGCAGCGCACCGCTGGAGCAGGCGCTGGCGGCCAGCTTCACGCCGGCGGCAGCGCGCGCGGTGGTGGTCGATGCAAGCAAGCTGAACACCGACCTGCATGCCTCGGCCGAGTACCGCGCGCACCTGATCCCGGTGCTGGCGGCACGCGCGGTGGAGCAGGCGTTGAAGGGCTAGCGCCAAGCCATCCAGTCCAAACCCGCCCCTCATCCCCCGGCATTGGCCGGAGCCCACAGGATGCGCCCGCGCCGTCTGGAATGACGACGGCTGTCGCTCCCTCTCCCCTCATGGGGAGAGGGTTGGGGAGAAGGGCGGTTTGGCCAGGAGCCGCAATCAGCGAAGCCAATGGTTTTTTTACCTGCGCCCACTCTATCCGCACATAGCACCATCCGGCCATCCTTCATGCTCCCCCAGTCCATCGACCAGACCGCCGCCCTGCTGGAGGCACAGCAGTATTTCGCCGATCGCGAAACCGCCACCGTGCTCTACCTGGCGCTGCGCATGCAGCGGCCGCTCTTCCTCGAAGGCGAGCCCGGCGTGGGCAAGACCGCGCTGGCACGGGCCATGGCCGACGCGCTCGGCACGCGCTTGCTGCGCCTGCAATGCTACGAGGGGCTCGATGCCTCCAGCGCGCTGTACGAATGGGACTACCCGCGCCAGATCATGGCGCTGCGCCTGGCGGAGGCGCGCGGCGAGCGCCCCGACACGCAATCGCTGTACCACGACGATTTCCTGCTCAAGCGGCCGCTGCTGGAATCCCTGCTGCCGGACCCTGCCGCGCCTGGCATTCCACGCGTGCTGCTGATCGACGAGATCGACCGCGCCGATGAGCCCTTCGAAGCCTTCCTGCTGGAGGTGCTGTCCGAGTTCCAGGTATCGATCCCCGAGATCGGCGTGATCCGGGCCGAACAGCCACCGCTCATCATCGTCACCTCCAACCGGACCCGCGAGGTGCATGACGCGCTCAAGCGCCGCTGCCTGTACCAGTGGATGGGCTACCCCCAACGCGAACGCGAACTGCAGATCGTGGCCGCGCGCGCGCCCGAGGCCGCCGCCGCGCTGCAGCACCAGGCCATCGACTTTATCCACCGGCTGCGCGGCATCGACCTGTTCAAGTCCCCCGGCATCGCCGAGGCCATCGACTGGTGCCGCGCGCTGGCCGCGCTGGGCGTCAGCGAGCTGGATCCGCAATCGGTGCGCGACACGCTGGGTGTGCTGCTCAAGTACCAGGACGACCTGGCCCGGGTAGATGGCCCCACCGTGGCCGAGCTGCTCGCCAGCCGGGCGCCGGGAGCCTGAGCCATGCCCCGGCTCCATCCGGACGCTCCGCTGGCCGCCGCGCCACCCGCCGGCACGCTGCCCATGCTGGCGCGCAACGTCACGCACTTCGTGCGGCTGCTGCGCGATGCCGGCTTCGCGCTGTCGCCCGCACATGCTGTGGATACGCTGCTGGCGCTGCAATACGTGGACATCGGCAGGCGCGACGAGGTACGCGCGGCCATGGCAGCCCTGATGGTCAACGGACCCGACCAGCGCATGTTGTTCGACGCCGCCTTCGACCTGTTCTGGCGCGACCCGGACTGGGAGGGCAAGCTGCGCGCCCTGCTGCTGCCGCGCGTGGACTCCGGCGCGCCGCCGCCGCCGCGCAACAACCGGCTGGCCGACGCGCTCGCCGCCCAACGCCCTGCCGGGTCCGGCCGACGTGGCGAGGACCACGTCGAGCGCTTCACCGCACCGCTTACCTTTTCCGCGCAGGAGCGCCTGGCGCAACGCGACTTTGAAACCCTCGGCGCGGAAGAATGGCGGGCGCTGCAGCACATG
>NZ_JBIUHC010000075.1:0-50373 GCF_044627735.1 Cupriavidus sp. CuC1
TTTCCATTGCCAAATCGCCTCGTTGACGACCACCGTCGCAGCCGGTGAGGCAGCCATTCGCATGTCTAATGTTGAGTATTATTGAGTAATCCCAAAGCGGCTTTGTAGTGTCCGTGGGGACCAGTTGCGCCATGCAGATGGCGCAACTGGCCTTCTGCGTTTCAGGCCCGCCATCATCCCTTGGCTGACACTGCCTGCTGCAACGCGCGCACCAGTGCCATCAACGGCTCACTCTGTTCCGTACGCCGCAGCCACATCGCGCCCACTGCCGGCAAGTCCCAAGTCAGCGTATGCGGCAACACAGCCGCGCTGCCGGTGGCCGCAAGTTCTGCCGCCACCGCGCGCGGCACGATGGTGATGGCGCGTGGCTGGTTGCGCATCAGCGTGGCGATGGTCTTGATCGAATAGGTTTCCACCATTGGCGTCGGCGGCACCGCGCCGGCGGTGGCGAACAGCGTGTTGATGGTGCGCCGGATCGGTGTGTGCGCGGGCGGCAGGATCCAGTCCAGCGCGGCCAGGCGCTGCCAGTCCAGCTTGCCGCGCCCCAGCCGCGCAGCGGCGGCGTTAGGCACCACCAGCGCCGGCTCTTCGCGGTACAGCGGCGTCTGCGCGATGTCGTCGCCCGGCGCGTAGAAGGACCGTGCGATCACGCAATCGAGCTCGTGCGCGCGCAGCGCCGCCACCAGTTCATCCGTGGTGCCCTCGCGCACCAGCACCGCCACGCGCGGCTGCTGCCGCAGGCCGTGCGAGCAGGCCGCGTCCAGCACCACCGGCGCCACATACGGAATCACGCCGATGCGCAGCCGCCCGTGCAGCCCGGCGCCGATCACCGCCAGCTCCCGCCCCAGCGCCTCCGTATCCGCCATCGCCAGCCGCGCATGCGCCAATACCGCCGCGCCGGTGCCGGTGGGCTCCAGCCCCCGGCGCGAGCGCACGAACAGCGGCACCATGAAGATCTCCTCGATCTCCCGCAGCGCCTTGGTCACGGCGGGCTGGGTCAGGTCCATCTCGGCCGCCACGCGCGAGACCGAGCGCTGGCGGTCAAGTGCCAGCAGCAGCGCCAAGTGCTTCAGGCGCAGGCGCGAGATGAGGTTGTGCTGAAGTTTGTCGACTGGGGACGGCAATGAAAGTCCTGGACCTGGGCGCGTTGCAAGTCTTTGATTCTACTAGGGCACTTTTGAGTCACCGGCTCCGCCGGCGTAAGTGCGTTAGCGCGCGGACTGCGGTCGTGACGTTGTAGCACAATGTCTGGTGGTTCCCGCCCGGGCCTCAGCGCCGAAATCGTCACTTCTATGAGAAGACGCGATGAACAGGGTCACAGGCCACTTGGCCGTCCTCCTCGCATTGAGTCTGTTTGTCATCCGTGGCGCGGAAGCGTCCGATATTGTCTGCAAAACGACACACCACGCGAGCCCGACGCAAGCGCAGAAGCGCCCCCACGCAGCGAGGCTCATCTGCGACTACACCCTTCTCTCCATTAGCTATGAGCGCATCTATGCCGATCAGCAACGGCTGCTGCGCTCCGGCGCCATTCGCCAGGCGGATATCCTGGCCTGGCGCAAGAAGCGGGACGCTTGCGGCTCCGTGCGCTGTCTTGACGGCGTCTTCGCGCAATGGCCGCAGTATGAAGCGCGGCGCAAATCCGCCTGGGACGCCCATCGCTCTAGCAAGCAGCCCGAGAAGCTAGAGGCGCATAACAACCCACGACGCGGCGAAGCGGCAACGCCGATGCCACCCAAACCGAACCCGCAGGCGCCAACGCAGCCGGTCGCCGCGCAACGCAACCCGCAACCGACCATGCTCGCCACCGCGACGGACACATCGTTGCGCGCGGCGCCGACTGTCGCCGCGGCGGCGCCTCTCGCTGACAAGAAGGCTTCTGGCCCCAGGGGCGCGCTGGGCAACCTGGCCTGGTTTGGCGCGTTCGGCATGAGCCTGGCCTACCTGCTGAAACGCGGACGGGACGGGCGCTTGCGCAAAGTGGTTGAGCAGTACCGGACCGCACCGGCGCCCCTGCTGGTGTTGTACGCGTTGATTGTTGTGAATGTCCTGCTTCTGCTCTTCGCGTTGGCGTCGGGCTAGTCCGAGCGTAGCCGTGGCCCGCGTTATGCATAACCAATCCGTTATGCAATGATAATTAATTGACTGCAAACGGTTATCCGGGAACCTTATACTCCAAGGCACCAAACCTCAATCGGCTTGCGTTGCGCACTTCCGTACTCCGCCACCCTGCCCGATCCGCCACGGAGCTTCAATGTTCACCACCCGCCCGGAAATCGTCGGTACCTTTGGCGTGGCCTCGTCCACCCACTGGCTGGCCTCGCAAACCGCCATGAGCGTGCTGGAGCGCGGTGGCAACGCGTTCGACGCGGCGGTGGCCGGCGGCTTTGTACTGCAGGTGGTGGAGCCGCACCTGAACGGCCCGGGCGGCGAGGTGCCCATCCTGCTGTGGAGCGAGCGCGAACGCGCGGTGCGCTCCATCTGCGGGCAAGGCCCGGCGCCCGCGCTGGCCGACCCGGGCGCGATGCGCGCCATGGGGCTGGACCTGGTGCCCGGCATCGGCCTGCTGCCCGCCACCGTGCCCGGTGCCTTCGGCGCCTGGCTGACCATGCTGCGCGACTACGGCACCTGGACGCTGGCCGATGTGCTGGCCCCCGCCATCGGCTATGCGCGCTATGGCTTCCCGCTGGTGCCGCGCATCTCGCAAGCCATCCTGGCGGTGCGCGAACTATTCCTGAACGAATGGCACAGTTCGGCCGACGTCTGGCTGCCGGACGGCCGCGTGCCGCGCCCTGGCGGCCTGCATGCGGTGCCTGGCGTGGCCCGCACCTATGCGCGCATCGTCGAGACGGCCGAAGCCGCCGGCGGCACCCGCGAGCAACAGATCGACGCCGCGCTGGATTGCTGGTACCGCGGCTTCGTCGCCAAGGAGATCGACAGCTTCTGCCGCACCCAGGCGGTGCGCGACACCACTGGCGAGCGCCACAAAGGCCTGCTGCGCCATGAGGACATGGCGCAATGGGCGCCCACCGTGGAAGCGCCGGCTACGCTGGATTTTGGCCGCTATACGGTGGCCAAGTGCGGCATCTGGAGCCAGGGCCCGGCGTTCCTGCAGCAAGTCGGCATGCTGCGCCACGCCGATCTCGCCGCCCACGCGCCCACCTCGCCCGAGTTCGTGCACCGCATTGCCGAGGCGGCCAAGCTGGCCATGGCCGACCGCCTGGCGTGGTACGGCGACCCCAGCTTTGGCGACGCGCCGCTGGCCGGCCTGCTCGATCCTGGCTACCTCGCCGCGCGCGCGCACCTGATCGGCGAACGCGCCTCGCTCGACATCCGGCCGGGCACGGTCGATGGCCGCGCGCCCCGCTTGCCTGACCTCGGCGCGGCGCAGCGCACGCTGCGCCACGCCGACGTGCGCTTCGGCGTGGGCGAGCCCACCTTTGCGGCCATGCCGCCGGTGGCGGAATGGGCCGAACGCGAGATCTTTGTCGGCGATACCTGCCACATCGACGTGATCGACCGCGACGGCAACATGGTCGCGGCCACGCCATCGGGCGGCTGGCTGTCGTCCAGCCCGGTGATACCCGAGTTGGGCTTCGCGCTCAATACCCGCTTGCAGATGACCTGGCTGGAGCCGGGCTTGCCCAACACGCTCGCGCCGGGCAAGCGCCCGTGCACCACGCTGTCGCCCTCGCTTGCGCTGCGCGACGGCGAGCCCTACATGGTCTTCGGCACGCCCGGCGGCGACCAGCAGGACCAATGGTCCGTTGCCTTCTTCCTGCGCCACGCGGTGCACGGCATGAACCTGCAGGAGGCCATCGATGCGCCGGCCTGGCATATCGACCATTTCCCCGGCTCGTTCTGGCCGCGCTCGGTGGTGCTCAACCGGCTCAGCGTGGAGTCCCGGCTGCCCGAGGAAACCATCGCGGCGCTGCGCGCGCGCGGGCATGAAGTCAAGGTGGGCGAGCCGTGGTCGGAGGGACGGATGTCCGCCTGCACGCGCGAGCGCGATGCGCAGGGACGGCTGGTGCTGCGTGCCGGGGCTAATGCGCGCGGCATGCAGGGGTATGCGGTGGGGCGTTGAGGCGTTGAGGCGTTAGGGACGTTGCCAGCATAGAGGCCCTTAAGAACCGCCGCTGGTTTGCTCCCCTCTCCCGCTTGCGGGAGAGGGGAGCAAACCAGCAGACCGCTAACCCAAGCAGTAATCGAATCAAGCCGGATCGCACCGTGCGGTTCGCATAGCAATCGGAGAAGGAAAGAGATGAAAGCCGTTTTGAAGCGCTGCTTGCTGGGTCTTGCCACGTTCTCGCTGTTTGCCGCTGCCTCGGGCGCCGGCGCAGCCGACCCCTTCCCGCAAAAGCCCATCACGCTGATCGTGCCGTGGGCCGCCGGCGGCTCCACCGACATCCTGGCGCGTGTGCTGTCCGAGCACCTGACCCGCTCCCTCGGCCAGCCGGTGATCGTCGACAACAAGCCCGGCGCATCCGGCAATATCGGCTCCGCCATGGTCGCGCGCGCCAGGCCCGATGGCTACACCCTGCTGGTCGGCTCCATGAGCACCCACGCGATGAACCCCGCGCTGATGCCCAACATGCCCTTTCGCGGCGTGGAAGACTTCACCCCGCTGGGCCTGCTGGCCTATGTGACCAACACCATGGTGGTCAACCCGTCGGTACCCGCGCACAACGTCAAGGAGCTGATCGCCTACGCACGCGCCAACCCCGGCAAGCTGGCCTATGCCAGCGCCGGCCCCGGCTCCACCAACCACCTGAGCGCCGTGCTGTTCGAGAAGATGGCCGGCGTGCAGATGCTGCACGTGCCCTACAAGGGCGGCGCGCCCGCCGTGGTCGACACCGTGGCCGGGCAAACGCAATTGCTGTTCTCCGCCGGCACGCAGACCCTGCCCCACGTCAAAGCCAACAAGCTGCGCCTGCTCGCCGTGACCGAAGCCAAGCGCTCGCCGCTGCTGCCCAACGTGCCCACCGTGGCCGAGACCGTGCCCGGCTATGAGCTGTCCGTCTGGTATGGCGCCTTCGGCCCGGTCGGCATGCCGCCCGCGCTGGTGACGCGCCTGAACCAGGAGATCAACCGCATCATGTCGCTGCCGGACGTGAAGGAGAAGATGAACGCCATCGGCGTGGAAACCGCCACCTCCACGCCCCAGCAGTTCGGCGCCATCCTGCGCCGCGACGCGGACCGCTACGGCAAGCTGATTCGCGACCTGGGCATCAAGGGGGAGTAAGGCTGTGACCGATTTCGTGAATGATGCCGTGCCCGCCATCGTGACCTTGCCCGTGCCACTGCTGGCTTCGCTATGCGACACGCTGGCGCGCGCAGCCGAGCCCACCGTCGCCTTCGATGCGATCGGCAGCGCCACTGCCGCGCTGTTGGGCCCGGGGCTGCTCACCATCAACGCTTACCAGCGTGCCAACTCGGAAGTGGTACGGCTATGGTCCTCGGACACCGCCGCCTACCCCGTGGGCGGCCGCAAGCGCAAGGCCGATACGCCGTGGACCCGCAGGGTGCTGCATCAGGGCGAGGTCTTCGTGGGCGAAGGGGACGCGGCGCTTGAAGCCGTGTTTGACGATATCTCGACGATTCGCGGGCTTGCGCTTTCGGCGGTGGTGAATGTGCCGGTATGCGAGGGCGGACGTTGCGTGGGCACGTTCAATTTCCTCGCGGCGCGCAGTGCGTGGACGCCAGGCGAGGTCGCCGTGTTGCGGTTGTTCGCGCAGATGGTGGCGCCGGCGGTGATGGCCGCCGGCCGGGCGGTGCAAGCGGACCATTGAGACGGGACCGCGGTCACCCGCCCCCGCCATCCCGGGCAGGCGGCACTTTCAGCATGAAGCAAGGTGTAGGGACTTGACGAGGGTCCCTGCAAAAGGCGAAAGCCGGAAGGAAGCCGGATCAAGCACCATCAATTGGCTGCGACCAGCTTCTGGTAGGCATGCAACAGCTCGTCAGCGGTAGCAAAGCCATCGATCCGCAGCCATGATTCCCCTGGTGCTCCACGCAGGAAGACCACGGGACTGTGCTTCATCTTGTCCTCGTGATAGACGTTGAACGCGCGCTGCGTCGCCACGCTCGCGGCAAGAGCGCCGGTGTAGTGCTGCCATTCGGGACCCGCGCCGAACTTCGTCGCATACTCATGCAGGCGCGACGGCGTGTCCTGCTCCGGGTCGATCGAGATCGACACCATGTGCACCTTGTCACGGTTCGGGCCAAGTTCGCCCTGCAATTGCGAGAGCGTCTGGCTGATCACCGGGCAAATGGATGTGCAAGTGGTATAGATGAACGTCAAGACCACGGGGCGGCCATCGTCCAGTTCGTCCTTCAGCGAGACGGTCCGGCCATCGTCTCGTACCAGCGTCACGGCAGGCAGCGAGTAGGCCACGGTCGATGTCCGCATGTCGCGCATCATGTGGTGATGGGCATGCGGATCGGCGTCTTCGTGCGCCACTGCATAAGGCACCACCACCGCGATCGTGCTTCCCACCGCAATGGCCGATACCAGCGCCCTGCCCCATCGCTCTTTGAGCGTTCTCATTGGAAACCTCCTTCAGCAATCATCGACACGCTGCGCAAGCGCGATCGTCTGGCGTCGATTGCCTCTCCCATGACGCGCTCTCGCTTTCGCCCGCATTCGAATTATGTAGACCCGCGTGGGCGCCCGATATGGGTCGACCCCCTACTGCGGCGGTAGGGCGATCCATCATGGCTGCCCATGACCGCATGGCATGTCGGATTTTGACAACTCGCACATTGCTTGCCTACGGCACTGTCCACTCCCCGTCCGCAGCCAGCCGCGTGCGCTCAGGCTCCGCAAACCGGACGATGTAACCCCCTTTGGAAGCGAAGCGCTGACCTGGCCCAAGCGTCAAGCGTGGATAGTAGCCAGTGATGATCCGGCGCTCGATCATGTCGTCCATGCGCTCCACCAGGTAGTCGCGGGCAAACGCATCGACCATGTGGCTCAGCGTCTCCGCCAGCAGGCCACAGGCAAGAAACGTGTCCGCCTGCGTCTGCTCGGCGACGACCGGAATATGCCGGATGGCAAACCAGCCCAGCGCATAGTCCACCCGCACGCGCCGGCGCTCCGGCAGGTCGACGGGATAGGCGAGGCGCGTAACGCCGCGCCAGCCCGCAGGCAACGGCGTGCGCTCGAGCCCGCCCATCAGGCCTGACATGAACACGTCGGCGCGCGGCGGCGGCACGCTGCCAAGCGCGGCGACGTCGCCCGGCCGTAGCCACAGCATGAGCGCCTGAGCGCCCGATGCGCCGCGCAGCGCTTGCGCCACACTCTCGCCGCTCGCGAGAACGCGGCTGGATACCGCGACACCGTGCCCCTTCAGCTTGGCGGCTAGCGCCTTGGCCGCCGCCTCCCCGCTATCGCCCGCACGATAGATCTGGTGCACCGACTTCACCACCTTGCCACTGTCCGCATCCAGGACTTTCTTCGCGACCAGGTCCGCTTCCAGCAGCACGCCGCTGGAGAAATACAGGGAGTAGAAATCAGTGCTGCTGTTGACCGGTACCTCGATATTCGGAAACAGGCATGGCACGGATTCCTGCTCGCAGAACGCATGGACCGGCGCCCAGTTCCTGCCACCGAGCCCGGACACCACGGCAAGGACAGGCTCCGCCGCCATATGCCTCCTGAGTTGATCCTGCCAGGTCGCTTCCGGGCCGGTCAGCTCCCAGACATGCAGTTGCCAGCGGCGATTGACCATGAACATCATCTTGCGCGATGTACGTAGCGCAGGGGTCGGTCCGAGCGGAAACGTGTTCTTGTCGGCGAAGTAGTGATCCAGCACATCCAGCATGCCGCGCCGCTTCACGGGATCCGCATCCGGCGTGATGATGGTGGCAAAGTGGAGTACCGTGTCCGTGACCCCAGGCGGCTTGCGTTGGTCCATCCGCTTCAGGTATGCGATCAGTGCGGCCATGTCGGCATCGTTCAGCGCGAACTGCGGCATCAGGTAGTTCAGGGGCCTGCCTTCCGAATCGAGGCCTTCGCGGATGGCCCTGGCAATGGTGTCATCGGTATAGGGGTCACGATCGGCCCGCATGCCTTCGACATAGGGCAGGTCGAGGTCCTCGAGGCTCCTGGCGCGCGGGTGAAGCAGGTACCGCCCGGTGATCGGCGGTACGGTGCCAAAGCCCTCCTTGGCACCGAGGCCGCTACGCCGATGGCAGTTGACGCAGGCCGCGGCGGCCCCCTGCATGCGCATGCCGCCCTCGCGGATCGCATCAAGCGGCGCGCCCGAAGGCAGCTCGCCGCGCTGGAAAATCGCTTCGCCGGCATCCGTTGTCGAGGCGCCGCTGGCCTGGCCGCCAAACCCCGTCAGTGCGGCGACAACGAAGCACACGACGAGCGCCCGCAGGGCGGATGGTCCCCGGCTCATCGCTATGGCGCCGGCCGGACCATATCGCCCGACCCTGGCCGCGCCTGGGCGTCGATCGAAACCGGCTTGTCCTGTCTCGGCGTGCCGGGCTTGGCGAACATCCAGTCTCCCAGCGACGGATTGAACGAGACCTCGTCGATCACGAGCTTATCCGTTGCCTGAGCGGTCGCAATGCCGCTCTCGATCGTGCACGGTATCTGCAATCCGTCGATGGCCCTGTAGTCGCGGTAGAACACCGTGACAGTGTGCGGCTGGCCAAGCACGTTACGGGATTCGCGGTCGTATTTGATTTCCAGGAATGTCTTCGCGTCGATCCACAAGCGGCGGGTCCCGCCCGACGGTAGCCTGATGGCAAGGCGGTACGCCCTGTGCCCTTCGACTTCATCGACGCCGTCGAGGGTAATGGCGATACCCTTGGCTTGGTAGTCCATGAGCGGCCCATCGATGACCTGCTCGTCATGCGCGAACTTCACCTCCTCCATCGTGTAGGGCTGCAGATTCGGCTTGCCGCCCTGGGTCGGATGGAGCTTCCAGCCATGGCTACCGTCAAAAACGCGCACCGCCATCTGATTGAGCGCTGTGATCTCGAAGCGCGTCTTGTTGGGACGCTTCATCGCCAGCACAAAGTGCGCAGGCGCATTGGCGCTCTCCACGTGCCCGACCCAGACCATGGTCTGGATCTTCCGCCATGCCTCAAGCCCTCCCCTGGCGACGGCGTTCTTCTCTACGATCTGGGCCACGCTCAGATCGGGCGTCGTGACAGGGTCCCCCGCCATCGCCATCGCCGAGATACAAACGGCGAGCACCCCCGCAATCCGTCTTATAGTCATAGCCCCCCCATCCCCTTACTTGCCGGGTACCTTGGCCGGCTCCAGCTGCGGCTTCGCGAACAATACATCGTCCACCGGCTGATTCAGCGCCACATGTTGAATGGTCATCTGGCGAGTCTTCTTGACGCCTTCGACAACGGTCTCCAGGACATGCGGAATCTTCAGCCCGCCCTCCGCCTTGTAATCCCGGTAGTAGACGGCAACGTTGTGCATTCTGCCGTCCAGTTTGCGTGGTTCGCCATCCATCTTCAGTTCAAGAAAACTTGTTGCGTCCACCCACACGCGCCGTTCCGTGCGGTCTTTCATCGTCAGCTTGAGTATGTAGGCCTTGTGCCCCTCCACGGACTCCATTCCCTGCAACTCGACCGTGGTGCCCTTCTTGGCGTAGTCGACCAGCGGACCGTCCAGTTCCGCCGAGGCTGCGGCGGACTTGGCCTCGGCAGGTGTGTAAGGCTCGACATCGTCGCGCCCCAGGAAGGGCCTGACTTTCCACCCCTGCGCGCCGTCGTAGACCTGCAGGGCCGTCTGCTCCTCGAAGCGGACTTCGAACCGGCTCTTGTGCGGCCGCTTCATGGTCGCCACGAACGGCAGCTTCACATCTTTTTTGCCCCCGGCATCGAGCTGGCCCGACATCGTCAGGCTGCTAACCGCCCGCCAGGCATCAAGCCCACCGCGGGCCGCCACACTCTTGTCGACGATTTGCGCTGCCGTCAGCCGGCCCGCCGGCGCGGCTTCCGTCGCCGCGCCGGCCGATGCGGCCACTGAAGCCAGGCCCAATGCCAGGAAGAGAAAACGGTTCATGAGTACACCCCCCTTCGATCCATGCCCCACAGATCGCGCTCCCGCGCGATCATTCAACGACCAGGCCGTCGATATGAAAGGAACCGATCATCACATTGACACGGTCCCCGGCTTTAATCAGATTGCCCTTATTGGAAAACACCATCCAGTACTCCTGACCAACGGCCAATGGGCCCGACTGCCGAAGCTGGCCGATCTTATCCATCACAGGAATCTGGAGTAGGGCTTGGCTCCTTCGCCCAAGCAAGTAGGGCGTCGCATTCTTGTCGCCCAGCACCTTGGCGATCCACGGGTCAGTAACGCGATAGCTAAAGCGAATCAGGTTGCCCGACGCGGTTCGACGCACGTGCAAATCGCCGACACCGCGATAGAGTTCGTAGTAGATCTTCGCGTTCTTGGGCACCTTCACCGGGGAATAGGGCGAGGTCCCGTCCGGCGGCGAAGGCGCACGCGCTGGTGTTGCCGAAGGGGCTTCCAGAGGGAAGGCCGATTCGGCCAAGGCCGCACCCATCCAGACGCTGCCCGCAAGCAGCGCCGCGATCGCCGTTGAATTCCTTGCATGGCTGGACATGTTCGTACTTCACCCTGGTGGCCACTTGTTGCTGGTTCTTTGCCACGGGAGGCGCGCCACAGGCCGCGCCTCCCTCCCTCTTTCACTTCGGCTTGGACCCTTCCTAACGGGCTGCCACTCCCGTCAAGGCCGACGTCTGCGTACCGGCCCCATCGGTAATGCTGAGCGTGCCGTTCTGCGCGGAATTCGCAGCATCCCGACCGGGAGGCCTGAATTGCACGGCGATCGCGCAGGTACCGTTAGGATCCAGGCTAGTGATACGGTTCGCCGCGGTCGGGTTGACCGTGCCGCATGTCGTCTGCTGTGGAACGATGAAGTAGTTCGTGCTGTCCACCGTGATCACCGGACTCGCAATGTTTGTCAACCGTACGCTGCCGGTGTTCTTCAACGTGAAGATATGAACTAGCCCCGCCTCGCCCCGCTCGACTCTGCCGAAGTCCTGCGTGGGCGGCGTCAGGCTCGCCTTGGGCGCGGCGCCGGCTACGAACTCAACGGCCCCGATATCGAATCCGCTACCTTGCGGTCGTGAGGTGCCGAAAAAGTCCTGCTTCGGCGCTCCCGCGCTGTTGGCGGCATCGATTGCTGGTGAACCCGACGTGATGGAGTAATCGCCAAGCGGGACACCGTAGCCTGCGCTGCCCGACGAGATGCTCGCGTTGGCCAGGGAGAGCGGTCCGTAGGACATATTGATCCACTGGTTGCCTTCATCCGGGGTAGCAGTCGGCATCAGGCCGAAAAGCGGGTTGGGCAGGACAGCGTCCGCGATACCCGGAGGCACGGAGAATCCGACCCCACCACCTTCAGGCGGCACTCGCGAGCCATTGCAGTACTTGCTGACCACGGAGGGATCGGAACCCTGGTTGTTTGCCCCTTGGTAATCGGCGGCGTCGGTCAGGATCGAGTATCGCGGGTTGAGCGTCACGCCCGACTCATGCTTGCTCGGCCCGGAGTCGCCGAAGGCGCCGATGTCCCAGTAGACAGCCTTGGGATCGCAATAGCCCGTCGTCTTCGTTGCCTGGTTCAGCGTCGGGATTAGCGTCACGGTGTTCTGCAAGCCCGGTATCGATGGATTGGTGTCACCCACCTTGATGTAGAACGAGCGGTTCTGCCAGAAGAGGTTGTTGGACAGCACCGGGTTCGAGAACGTGGTACAGGCCGTGGTGCCTCCCGGGCAGGTAACGCTCGAATTGTTGAACGCGCCGATAAAGTTTGTCGTATGACGCGCCGTCTCCAGGCCGGCCGGCTGGTAGGCCGACGTCGTGATGGGATCGCAAGTCGTCTCCGCGCCCACGGTGGTGCAATTCGTCGGCGGCGGCACATTGGCCTGAGTGGCTGCGGCCGTGTTGAAGAGTACTCCCGCCGACGCGGTCGCATCGTTGGAAACCACCGTGTTGTTGATGAAGTTGACCGCCACCGCATCCTGGAGCGATACGCCACCCCCCGCCCATCCAGCGACGTTATTCACGATGATGTTGTTGGTGACGGAGACCTGGTACCACTTCGTCGGATCGTTGGGACTGCGTTGCACATCGGTGCCGTTGATCATCTGCAGCCGCAGCCCGCCGCCCTTGCCGCTCTCTGCCGTGTTGCCGATGATGAGATTGCCATCGATCGTCAGGCCAGGGCCGGCGCCGTCGGAAAGCTGTGGCGCGCAATCAAGGTCGACCAACTGGTTCTCGCAGAAGGTGCCATCCGGCGGCACACCTTGGGCGATAATGCCGCCGCCATAGGTGGGTAGCGTCGGGTTGTTGCTCTGGTTGAAGAGCACCAGGTTGTGCGAGATGTCGCCGCCAGCGCTGAACCCAAAGTGGGCAACGCCGCCGCCGTCACCGCTGCTCATATTGCCGCACACCCAGTTGTAGTTGAAGCGGTAGTTGTCCGCACCCGAACAGAAGGTCACACCGCCGGCCGACGAAGGCGTGGTCGAATTGATTTCGTCGCCGTAGGAAGCGTTGGAAGTGACCGAGTTGTGATGCACGTTCACGTTCGTGTTATAGCCGAACGGAATCTGGGTCACGCCGTCCGCGCCGCCTATGGTCCCGTCCGGCACTTCCACCTGGCCAACCGTGATCCCCCCGGTGAGCGTGCCGGCATTGCCGAAGACGCGGTTGTTGGAAATCTCCATGTTGTGGTTCCAGCCGTGCAGGAAGATGCCGCCACCGCCTTGGGAGCTGTTGGTGAAGGTAATGCCATCGATGCGCGACGGGTTGCAGAGGAAGTTGCTGGGATTGTTTGCGCAATCCGTTGCACTTGCCGTCAGCGGCACGCAGATGCCATTTGCGATGCAATTGGGGTCGGCCTGTCCACCGACGTCTTGCACGCCTTTCCCCAGAACCGTAATCGCCGCGCCTTCGTAGGCACCCATCAGCGTGGGCTCTATCAGAAGCTCGCCCAGATTGCCGTTGAGCGTATTGTCCCATCCGACGGTTGGCTCGAGTGGTATCGGGTCAATCCGCCGCTGCATGGCCAAGGGATCGGTCGACGCACCCGTGCGGCAGCTGTAGGTATTCGTCGGATCGAAGGGATTCGTCGACGAAATCGCACCGCCGTTGCGTGACACGCCAAACAGGCAGCTGACCTGCGCGCGCCAGGGATCCATCTTGCCCGAGGGATGGGTATTGGCATTGACCGTCACCGAGGCAGCGCCCACGCCTTGCAGCCGCACCGGCTTCCACATCAGCAGCATCTCCTTGTAGACACCCGGGCCCACGATGATCAGGTCGCCCGGCAAGGCGTTGTCGATCGCGGTCTGGATGGCGTTGCTGGTGGCGTTCTCGCCAGCGACGTAGGTCGGCGTATTGCCGCCGATGGTAACGCTGACCGTGTCCACGGACTTCTTGCCATTGCCGGCTGTGATCACCAGTTCGCCGTGATCCGACGACGGCAAGGCAGGCACGGCAACCGTGATCGTCTGGTCGCTCCACGATTGGATCGTCGCAGGTGCGCCGCCGATCGTTACGCTGGAAGCCACAGCGCACGTACCGCCCACGCTGGTGCACTGGCTTCCGAAGCCATAGTGGCGCTGGATGAACTTCTGGTTGTAGGGGGCCTTGCTCGCTCCTGGTCCACTATAGGCATGGTTGGGTACCTGCTGGTCGCCCAAGGCGGTGATCGTCAAGGTGTGGCCCGCAGCGCTGACCCAGGGGCCGGCACCGCCGTTGCTGACATCGCCGACTACCGTCGAGATCGCAGGCGTGGCATCCGGGTACGCGCAGTCAGGCTGGTTATATCCATCCGCGAAAGCCTGGACGGGTACCACCGGCGTGTCCATGTACTGGGTCTGTCCCGGCATGAATGGGATCTCGTAGCAGAACTGGCTGTAAGCAGGGTTGTACAGGGGATCCTTGATCGTCTGTCCGGGATGCGCCGGGTCCGGCATGTCAGGGTCGTTCATGCACGCGACCATCATCGTCGGCGCATAGCCGGTCGGATTGGGCGGGTTGACCTGCCAGGTGGAGTAATTCAAGCCATTGAAGATGCCCCACTGGTCGGCATACACGCGCGCGACTTCGTTGCCGGCAAAATCCTTCATGGATACCGGCAAGTTGGGCACGGCAAACTTCTCGCCGAATTGCGGCGAATACGGGTCGAACTCCGAAGAGAAGTCGTCCAGCATGAAGCCGGTGAAGTGCGCCGCGACGTGCGTTGAGCTGAACACCCAGAATTTCGCCAGCACAGTCATCTCGTCGGTCAGCGTCACCTCCTTGCGGTCGCACAGACGCCGCTTGGCTCCCGCGAACGGCGCCACTTCCTGCGCGCCGGGAAACAGGCTGAGGTAGTCGGGAACAATGCGCGAGGCACCGACGCAAGGCCAGAAGGTCTCGACGCTCCCCGTGTCGCCCTCATGCCGGGGAGAGGATCCCAGATCCGTGGTCGGGTTCTGCGGATTGTTCCGGTTGTACGTGGCATTCACCGCCGCTTGGTCAGGCAGGATGAAGATGCTGCCCAGGCCCAAAAACTGCTGGGTCACCGGCGCGATGTAGTTGTCGCCGATGAGGATGTTCTTATCTTCCTCTTTCACCAGTTCGTAGCCCGGGGGCACAACCACTTCGACCACATACTTGCCGGGGGGCAGCATGGGCGTTCCGCCTTCCTCGCCTCCGCCAGTCGCGGGATTGCGCACACAGATGCGGCAGTTGGTGCCGTTGGGCTTTCCAGTTCTCGGATTCCTGCCTGTCACGCTGGGGAATTGATACATCCCATCGTAAGGCGCCGGCTGCAGCTGATTGAACATGTGCATGCCGTCGTAGCACTTGAACTGAGATTTTGCGGGCAAGGAGCGATGTTGCGGATCGAGCCACTGGGTGCTGTTCTGCAAAGTAAAGAAGTATGGGTCGGTGGTTTCCTGGCCTGGACAGTTCATATTAGGCACGCCGTCAGAGCGGAAGCCCTGCGCCCAAACATCCCAGCTGCTGGTCGTGGTGGTGTCAACCAGCGTCAAGCTGGACGTTCCATCCGGAGCGGTGCCCTCTTGATACAGGTTGACGGTTACGTTCGGCACGTTAGGCGTCCAACTTGTGTGGATCAGCAGCGCGGGATCGTCAAATGGCCGCGTCGAGGCGTAAATTACCTCACCCTTGATGCCGCCGTTCTCATTCGTGGCGAACGGCGCCTTGCCAAACTCGATGAACGAGCTCTGGCCAGAGAAGCCCTGCCAGCCCAGGGTGGTCACCGATGGGGGATCAATCCGGCCGGTCGAAGGATTGGACGCACTGCTTCCCGGGCCATTCAGGATCGAATAACCGGTGCAGTCCGCATTGTCGCAATACACCGCCCCGGGTACCCGAAGGTGGGGAGGGAGATGGGCTGTCGCGGATTCCGTTGTGTTGGCGAAATTCTTGGCAATGGTCGAACCACCTCCATCTTTCGTGCCATCCGGCGGGCCGCCTGCGTCGTAGACCACGTGTACACCCGTCTGCTTGAAGCGGGTCGTATCGGCTTCAACCACATACCAGTTGAACAGCGGGAATACCTCGTTGAACGCGGCGTAGCCGTTGAGGTCGGTATTATTGAAATTGGAATAGCTGCCGTCGCGGAAGCGGATGTTGGTCGGAACCAGCGTCAGACCAGGCTCGCCGTCTTGCGACACACCGTCGCGGTTCAGGTCGATGAAGGTCCGGGTATAGAGATTCGTGTGCCATTGCAGGACCGCCAGGTCTTTGACATCGACATTCCTTGCATCGGGTCCCAGTTTTACTGCCGTGGCAAGGCCGTCGACGATCTGGTCGTTCCACTGGTCGAGGACCGTCAATCTGAAGGTGCCATCGGGAATCCCGGTAAAGCTGAACTCACCTTTGTCATTGCATTTGGCGAATGCAATATCCTCGCCGTCCGGATCTCCCAGGCTCACAAAGCACTGAGTGAAAGCCAGGGAGTCACGCGAACCGCTGCTGTAAAGATGCTGGTTGGGCGGGCGGCTGTAGTGCAGGTTGGTGATTCTGCCCTTGACAGAATTCTGGCACGAGGCTCCGGGAAGATCGCATACCCCAGTCTTCCCATTGGTCCTGCGCGCATTGATGATCTTCGCGTTCGCGAAGCCCACGGAGACGTGGAAACCCGCCGGCCCAAACTCCTGAAAGTACGCTGGCCCGCCTACCTTGATGAAAGCGTCATGGGCCTTCTGTCCGTCGAGCGTATTCGTCTGGAGCCACTCTTCCCCCTTGGCAATTCTATCGGCGGCCGGCGTTGCGACCACGCCGTACCTGCCGGGCATCAGGTTAGCAATGATGGCCTGGCCGACCAAGGGCGAGAGTGTCGTGCCATCGGACTCATATTTCGGGCAGGTTGGAATCATGCCGACCAGTCCGTCTTTCGCCGATTTCGGCGATGGTGAAATCGGGCACGCGTTTAACCCCGTGCGCGGATCAATCATCCCCTGCAAGGAATTGGACAACGGCATGTTGAACATGTCGTAAGTCATCTGTCCGGTCGGGTCCCCCGTGCCGCCAGCGTCATCGAAGAGCTTGATCTCAAAGCCTCCCAGTCCCGGCTCCCGGGCCGTCCCAAAGGCATCGGTTCCGCCGCTGACGTCCACTTCGCCATTGAGAGGGGCGTCATCCTCGAACACGAACACCGAAACCTTCGCCGTCTGCAGTGGCGTTTGCTGCAGGGGCACGTTGACCACTTTCTGCGCGGGCGCGATCGGTGCGCCGCCCATGCCGTGGCCACAGCTTCCTGTTCCGGCGGTGAAATCCGTGCCACCGGGGCCGGACGGGCAGTCCTTGGCGATACTGAAAGGTCTCTTCGGTCCATTGGGGTTGGCTGGATCCACCGGTTGGGGACCGCCAGAGCCGGCAGAGAATGTATTGCCGGCATCGCCGGGCAGGATCGATATGTAGTAGTGTTTGGTCGGGTCGAGCGCTACGTCCTTCGGGTCGACCGGGGTCTGCTGCCCGGCGTCCGTGCGACAAACGCCATTGCCGATGTCGCATACGGCTGGCATGTGCGAATTGCTCGCCGGGTCGAAGACCGTCTGGCCCCCCTCGCAAGCGACCGTGCCGACGCAGCCCGCAGCGATGACCGGCATGTAGCTGGTATGGAAACTGGTCCCTAGGCTCGGCACCGGCAGAGGCGGACAATTGGCGGGCCGCTTGGCAATGTTCACCTGGCATGCAGGGTCAACCTGGAAGGTACGGTCTTCCTCGATAATCCAGCGGTAGTCGGTGATCTGAACCGGTTTCGCCCCCGGCAGCACACTCGGCGCGTCATATACATTGACGGTAAGGCCGCTGCCACCCTTGAATGTCAGCGTCACGGTTGCGGGCTTGCTCGGCGTCTTTTGCGAATTCACCGCGGTATACTTGAAGCTCATGCTGCCAGTTGTTCCGGGGCCTGGCGGCGTTGTGGGCACTGCCGTGAATGACCCGTCCGTATTCAGCGTAACTGTGCCGCCTGTAGCGCTGACAAGCGAGGCTGTCAGCGGAAGTCCTGATTGATCGCCATCGTTCGCCAACACGCCGGGCGCGCTGATCTGCAGCCTGGACCCGACGTTACTGGTGAAACTGTCGTCGACGGCCGTCGGCGCCCGCCCCAGGCAGCTGCCCGTGCAGGCGGACAACGTTACCTTCGCCTTGAGCGCAGGATTACCGTTCGCCTGATACGTGAAGCTGTCGGACGTCGTACCGGAACCGGGCGCATAGGCAAACGTACCGTCGATGTTCAAGGTGACCGTGCCGCCCGTGGGCGCTGTCAGGATCTGGACGCCGTAAACACCGACATCGTTGGCAATCACACCCTTGGCGGGGTCCGTAATGGTCACGTTGCTGCCCGGAACCAGGAAGTAGGAGTCAGGGTTAGCCTTCGCAGTGACGCCGCTGGCGGGTAGCGTAGCGCCATTGGCACCGAAGTAGGCCAGCATGCCGCCGTCACGCTGATTGTTGGTAGACAGGCTCAACTGGCGGTCAAACACCGCCAGGGCCGCAGGCGCGGTCGCAGGCGCCACGGGTACCGGCGCATTGATTAAGACATCGTAAGTCTTGCCCGCTGCCAGGAAGACTTCGTTCTGGATCCGGCGGTTGCCGGGAAGGAGGTTGCCGTCTTCCGCAACCAACGAAAGGCCGGAGACAACCTTCGGCGTGCCTGAGCTACTGTCGCTGGTTTGCGCCCCGACAATGGAGGGCACGTGCATGCGCAGGCCAGCGTTCACGAGGCGCACCAGGACCGTACCGGTGGCGTTGGCAGGGTTCGTTGCGAACAGCGAGCTCGCTGCCTTGGTCCTGTCAAAGGCGACGCCATTGATCAGGTAGTAGCGCGGGTCGTAGTTGACGGCTGGCGGATAGCACGCGGCGGCGCCATCGCTGCAAAGAACGCCTTTCGTCACCAATGCCACCGCGAGTTTTGCGTCGGTGCCCGTGCCAGACTGTCTCGTTACCGTTGCGTCGGGAATTGAATAATAGCCCGTGCCGCCGCTGTCAACCTGGATGGAGGTGATTGCGCCGGTGGAATCCACACTTGTGACGTGGGCCGTCGCCGCCACTGAAGAGCCGCCGCCGGAAAATGCGATGGTCTCGCCGCCCTGGTAGCCAGTACCGCCGACAGGGTTGCCGGCGTTGTCGAGTGCCACCGACACGGAACTAACCGTATCCCTGAGAACACGGGCGGAGGTCTCGCTGAAGCCCGCAGCCTTCACCGCTGCATCCACGGCGGCGTTTTGCGTGGCATCGATTTCACTGAACAGCAGTGGAACCTCGCCGTTGTAGGTCACGCCCGGATAGGCTACGCCCAGCGCCGGTACCACGGGAGCGGTTGTGACCACCAGCACGCCATAAAGACCCATGGGACCCTGGATGGAGGGGTGGGTTCCCGATTCAATCAGGTAAGTACCGGGCTTGAGACCCTTCCACAACAGCTTTGCTGAGCTTCCGGTCGTCACCTCGGTTGCAAACGACTGGACACGAACCCCCTGAGTGGGTGGATTGAAGGTGGCGCCATTGCTGTCCCCGGCGATCGGCCAGGTAACGCTCTGGATGGCATGGGCCGGGCTGGCCACGGTTGCTCGCTCGGCGCCCAGACCACCGCCCAATTGACCAACGATCACCAGCGACGTGGGTATGCCCGCGGTAGCACCCGGAGGAACCGGCAGATTGTTCTTGAGGTTGATCGTCAGGTCGCCGGGAGGCACGGTAATCACTACAGGCGACCAGGCCGTCCCGGCATTCGGGTTCAAGCCCTTGCAGGTGGCGCGCGTGCCGGGACCATTGCAGGTGTAGCCCCACATCGGCACAAGTTGTCCGTCGGGAAGCGTGGTACTGGTCGCGTTCGCTGTCAGGTCGACACTCTGCGCGAAGGACACGCAGCTTGCCATGAAGAGAACCGATGCCGCGAGGCCTGTCTTGACCAAGTCGAAGAGGCTCGCCTTGAACTGGTTGGATCTCATCGCGTTTCCCCTGACCTCTAGTTGGCTTCGTTAATATTGAAGGCTTGTGGATCGACAAGCATCATCATCATCATCCCGCCCGGGAAGATATTGTTCGTGGTGATCTCTCGCTCATTGTGCGAGTGCCACATGAAGGCGAACCCAGCTTCGCTCGTCGGAGGGTTCGCGACCGTGCCCGAGGGCGGCGTGGTGCCCGTAGGGCCAACAGCGCGGACCGTCGCATCGGGCCCAAGGTAAGGACTGCCGCCATACCAGGTACCGTTCGTCAGGATGTTCGCATCGGGCAGCGTAACAGGACCGCCATTGCCGACCTGGCCGAACGGATGGGTCTCGAGGGCCTTGTTATGATCCTGGCACCACTCGTAGTAGTTCGGCGCCAGCGGATCGTCCGTGTAGTATCCGTTCTTGTCCGGGTTGCAGACCACTGGCTTGCCGAGGTATCCGGGGAACTTCGGGTCGGTGTACACGCCGCCCTCGACATGACCGTATACGTCCCAGTTGAGGCCTCTGCCCGTCCAGTAGAAGATGCCATCCATCGCCAAGCCAGGCGTGGTCGTCGTGGTGAACAGCAGTGGCCCGGCAGGCGAGGCATTGTCGGTCTGACTGAGCAGCAGATTCCCGTCGCGCGCCAGCACCCGCACGTGATTGCCGTGCTCATGGAACGGATGCTGCCAGCGGCCGGTACCGATGATTCTCAGCAGCACGAGCTCACCGGGATGCATATGCGGATTGCCGTTGTATGGCTGGTGCGGATACTGCACGGCATAATTCGGATCCATGTCGTCGGGCATGGAGCGGCCATTGATCATGAAATAAGCCGGATGGTAGGGCTCGGTCTCCACCGTCATGCAGCCGCTGGGCCGTGTGCACGCCTTCCCGGCCGGTGTCCCGACCTGCTGTTCCGCCTGGGAATGGATGCGGGGATCCATCTCGGAGAACTGGAACAGGTACTCGCGGTCGTAGCACGCGGCAGGGTTAGAGTAGGCCGCCGCGGCGTTGCGGTAGTCAGTCTGCCCGTCCGGCAGCGTGCTGCCGACGGCACGGCAGCCAGAAGGTACGGTGGTCGGCAGAACAATGATCGCGCCATACAATCCCATCTCTATCTGCAGGTCGCCCTGCGTGCCGCTGTAGTAGCCATGGGTACCCTCAGTCGCTGCGACGAAGCTATAGGTGACCGACCCGCCGTGTGCGGCCTCCCTCGTGAGCAGGCCTGGCACGCCGTTTGACGTGGTGACCTGGAACCCGGGAAAGAGAATCGAGGTGTTGCCTGCGGCCGCCGGCAGGTTGTTCCTGAGCGTCACTGTCACGGTGTCGCCCTTTCTGACAATCAGCGTCGGGCCAGGTATCTGCATACTCGGACAGGCCGCGCCGGGCATTGCCGCCGGCGAAAAGCCGGCCGGCGCAGCGCCGCCGGGCCGGCACCCGTAACCCCAGGAATAGATACTCGATCCATCGGGCTGGCTAATACGGGCGGCCTCGGCAGTCAGATCGAAACGCGTCCCGGTGATACCCGGCGCGGCGGCTTGCACCGGCACGCAGAGCAGCGCGGCGAGGACAGCGGAGGCGAGTCGCGCGAAATTCGCGATCCACGTTTTGCTGGTAATGTGGCCCACGGCTCTTCTCCCACTAATTGGCACAGACCTTGGTAGTCGGGTCCACCGTCTTGCAGATGTGGACCTCGGTCATCAAGCCACCGAAGTTCTCGGCGTCATTCGAAAGGTGATCCAGATTCGGCGTGTACAGGTAATACGTGGATCCCGCCGGGTACAGGATCATGTCGCTTGCGTCCAGGATCACATCGATCGATTCACCGCCACCCAACGTGATTGAGTTCGTGTCGTAGGCCAGATTGTTGCCCGCCATGTCACGCAACAATCTGGCGTTGACGCCTACCACGTGCATCGGGATGCCGAGCGAGGCCAGCGTCTGGAACTCGCTGACATCGAGATCCGAGATCCTGAGCAGCGCCTTGCCACCAACCGGGATGTTTATCAGCGTTGGCAGCGGTTGCGAAAAATGCGGGGTGCCATCCGCTACCGGTGTACTCATCGCCCCCGCCGTCAGCGTGTCCGGATAGCTCCGCCCATTCAACAGAAAGTACTTGTCCTTCATGTCGGTAAAGGGCTCCGGGTTGAAGGTCATGCCGACGAAGTGGAAGTTCGGATCAAAACCGTGGATTTGGATCGGATACTCGACGTCGTAGGCGGTCGAGCCATCGCCGTCGTTGTAGGCATACAGGGTCGGCGAGCCACTCTTGTCGGGCTTGTGAGTAGCACCGTTGTCCTTTGCCGGCAGGGGCGTCGAACACAGAATGTCGGCGCCGCACTTCGTGCGCGGATCGTTCTGCTGGTCTTTCAACGCGGCATACAGCGACGCCCCGGCAGGGACCCGGTTTTGGCGTGGCCGTACATAGATCTGACCCACCATGCCCATCTGGAGATGCTCCGGCGGGGTGATGTGGCAGTGCCAGAAGTAGGTTCCCGCATCCGGCGCCAGGTAGTAGTAAGTGAAGCTCCCGCCAATGTTGATGGCGACGGAGGCATCCGGCACTCCGTCGTAAAACGAGGAGGCGTTCGGGTAGCCGTGGAAGTGCACCGTGTGCTGCTCGAACAGGTCGGGGCGCATGATCATGCCGACGTTCGTCAGGGTGAGGAAGAATTCGTCGTCCTCGTCGATCGCCATGGTGGGGGCCGGCATGTTGCCGTTCATGACGCCGACATCCATGATCGCCCGTGCATCGACGTGGCCCGTGATCGCGCCGCCGGCATCCGGATCCGGGACGAGGCCGACCGCGGCATTCGGCTCTATATCTATGGGCTTGCGAAAAACGGACGCCTTCTGCGTGCCAGGGAGGCCGTTTTGGATGTCGGTAAGGCCTGATAATGGACCGAAGGCAAACAAGTAGGTCTGCGTGCCGTCACCCATCGTTGCATAACCGTCACCGCCCGAGATCTGCTGACACTTGATGCCATCGCTGACAACGCCCGCGGCCGACTTTGGGTGAAGCGGCGTTTCTTCCGGACATTGCACCCGAAATGACTGGGCGACCGCGGGTAAGGCGAAGAGAAGCAAAACCAGCGCCGACAAGCCGCCGCGATATATGCGAGTACTAAACATATAACCTCCTTCCTGCGGGTCAGCCAGCGCGATTCCCGTAGGACATCTATTTCCACGCCCGCGGCAACGACACCCGTCCTTGCCGGTCATCACTGATCAATGCGAAGTGCCACGCCCCATGAACCGTCTCGCTCCCGGGACGCCCTTTTTACGTTCTCTCCCCACGCTTGTATTGTGGATAACGCCGATGAAGCTTTGCATGGGTCAACACCCTACTGATGCGGTAGGGCAATCCATCGAAGGCTCCTGCGCCGACGTGCATCATCTGGAACGCCCATTGGGACTGAATGGAGAGGCGTTGTTCACGCCTGTGCGCCGGGCAGCTGCATCGGCCTGACCGGTCGAATCTTGCGTACCCGGATTGGCATTGCTCGCGCGGCTTCGGCGGCCTGGCGGCAGATAAATAAACTGCCACTCGCCATAGGTTTTCGCATTGGCGAAATCCGTGTAGCGGCGTGGGAAATTCGCGTGCTTGACCGTCGGCGCCGTGGACTTGCTATAGACGCCGTAGATACGGTCGCCGTCATGAAGGAACAGCCAGTCGTTCTTCCCGGTGATCGGATCCGGGTAGGCACGTCGCAGATGGTGTAGCGGCACCGGGAAGCGCTTGTCTTCCAGCAGGTCGTCGACCGATGCCGGCAGCGTCCGGCCGGCCATGTAGTAGCGCTGGATTGCCAGCCTGTACTGGTTGCCGACGAACAGCAGCTCCTCTTCCTGCAACCGTTGCCGTTGCAGCGCCCAGACATCCAGCGCGGCCAGCAATGCCACTGAAACAAGGATCAGGGCGATCAGCAGCGTCAGCAAGACCAGGCCGTGGGCGCCGTCACCCCGGCGATGCCGCCTCGAACAACGCGTACGGCGAAGGCGGCTCATTTTTCCGTTGCCGCGGTAGCGGCCGGAACCGCCGCCGCTTCGCTCGCCGGCGCAACGTCGTAGACGCCGGACTTATCCGTATCCGGCGACGCTATGACCGTCCAGCTGGTGCCTCCCGTGACGGGATCTTCCGGCACGCTGCGCAAATAGTGCTTTAGCACCAGCTCGTCGAGATTCTCAGGATACTGGCCGTTGTCACCGAAGTATTTATCGATCGCATCTCGCATCACGGCCAGGTTCTGCCGTTGCACCTGCTCCTTGCCGCGATCAATGCTGCGCAGGTAACGCGGTAGCGCAATGGTCAGCAGCAAACCGATGATCGCCATCACGACCACCAGTTCGATCAAGGTAAACCCATTGAGCCTGCGGCTGCGAGCGGGTTTCATCGTGCGCCTCACCAATCTTTGTAGGGAATGCCGTTGATACCCAGGCGGTCACTCTTGGATGTCACGTCAAACACGTCATTGCCGCCTTGCGGGCTGCTCTCCACACTGCCATAGGCACGCGAGTTCCAGGTGTCCTCTGCCGGCGTGGTGGCGTCGCCGTTGAAGAACGGGTCGCGCGGCACGCTGCGCAGGAACATCAGCAGCCCGGCCTTCGGATCCTTCGCATCCTTTACACCAGTCACCAGCATGGTCAGTGTCGGCGGATAGCCGGAAGCCCCGACTTCTCTTTCGATCGATCCGTAGTCGCTGGCGTCCTTGTAGGCGTCCAGCGCCGTACGGATCTGTCGCAGCGCCAGCCTCAGCTCCTGCTCCTTTTCACGCTGCACCATCAACTCGGAGAAGGGCAGGATGGCCAGCGCGACAATGCCGACAAGTGCCAGCGTTACCACGAGCTCGATCAAGGTGAAACCGCGGCCCTGCGGGAGCCGGCGGCCGCGGCATCGTGCGCAGATAGCCTGGGGTGTCATGGGTCAATGCGTCCCGCCGGGGATCGGGTAGAGTGGGTTGTCGCTGGACATATCGCCCGGCGGCATCTTCAGGATTGACGGTGGCGCAGGAAAGGCCCCCGCCGCGGGTGCAGGCACTGCCGCCGCGCCTGCCGCGCCAGTGGCGTCCGGCGCGGCGTTCGCATCAGCCGGCGCGGCAGCGGCAGGCGGTGGTGCCGGCGGCGCGGCCTGGATGGCCGGGAACCGCCCCGCATACGGATCCGGTGGCGGGGTCGTGCGTGGCGCCACGGGAGCCTGCCCGAGCGAGCCTCTGGGCGGCAGCGGAGGCGGTGAGACCGGCGATGCGCTGCCGGCGGCAGCCGCATTTGCACCCTCTCCAGCGGCCGCACCGCCGACACTCGCCGGCGCCAGGGACACCACGGGTGCGACGGGTGCCACGGGCGCAACAGTACCGCCGCCAACCCTTCCTGGCTTGACCGGTGCGATGGGAGCATCAACAGGGGGCGCCGCGGCGCGGGTGGGATCGAGACGCAACTGTTCGGTGCGCACATTGGCGTCCGTTCCCGACCAGATCTCACGCGTGTCGGCATCCGCGATGCGTTGAGGCCGGATGATGTGCGGGGTGATCTGCAGAACGATTTCCGTCTTGATGTGATCGCCGTTGTGATCCGAAAACAAACGGCCGAGAACCGGCAACTGGCCCAGGCCAGGCACCTTGTCCGCCGTGGTGCGATCGGCATCCGAAATCAGGCCACCGAGCACCTGTGTCTCGCCGTCCCTCAGTCGCAGGCTGGTCGATGCGCTGCGTGTGCCGATCTGGTAAGCCAGCGAGCTCAGGCCGGTCTGTGCGTTGCTGCTCGATATCGTCTTCGTAATGTTGCTGACCTCGAGATTGATCTTGATGCCGACGTCGTCGTCGCGGTAGACCTGCGGCTCAACCTCAAGCTTGATGCCGACATCCAGGTACTGGATGTTTTGCGCATAAGAGGGACCGCTGGTACTTGGGGTGCTCGAGCTCGATATCACCGGCACCTTGTCGCCAATCAGGATTTTCGCCTTTTCCTTGTTGCGGGTGCGGATACGCGGACTGGCAAGCAGGTTCGCGTCAGTATCGCTAAGCTTGAAGTTGGCGGTTGCCGACAGCCCGCTGACCACCAACTGGTTGATAGGCAGCGTGTGCAGCGCCCCCCATGTGGACGCTGTACTTGGCGTGGCCATCGTGAAGCTGTTTGGCCAAGCAATCCCAAGGTCCGTCAACCGCTCATGAGACACCTCCAGGACTTGAACCTCCAGCATGACCTCGGGTTCGGGAAGGTCCTGTGCGGCAATCAGCTGTTCCGCGAGCCGGATCATGTCCGGCGTACCGCGAAGCGACACGGTGTTGGCGTGTTCGTCGATCACGATCTCCTTGACCTTCAACAGGCTCTTCAGAAGTACCTGCACCTGTTTGGCGTCGATGTTGGACAGCTGGAAGGTTCGGACCTTCAACTCTTGATACTCCAGCTGCTTGTTTGGCGTGGCCGGGTAGATGAAGAGCGTGTTCGCATTCAAGACCTTCTTGTCGAGCTGGTTCTGCAGCAAGATCAGATTGACCGCATCCTCGATCGCGGCGTTGGTGACAAAAATCGTCGTCTTGAGGTCCGTGCGCACATCACGGTCAAAAATGACATTCAATCCCGAGGTGCGGGAGAGCCCTTCAAAGACCATCCGCACATTCGCATCGCGAAACTGCAGGGTTACCGGCGTACGCATGATGGAGGCGGCGGCGCTCTTCTCGTCCCGCGCCGCCCGCAGTTGCCGGCGCTTGTCTTCGATCAGCCTCATCATCTGCTGCGCCTGAACATTGGTCGGATTCTCCATCAGCACGTCATGAACACGTTCTGCCGCGCTGTCATACGAGCCGCGTTGAAGCATCCGTTCGGCTTCAGCCAGAATCACAAGGTCGCGCAGATCGATCTGGAGCGCTGCGCCGAGTTTGCGCCCTCGCTCGCTGGTCGGGTCGATCCTGCTCGCCTCGTCGAGCTTCAGGATGGCCTCATGAAACTGGCCGCTTGCCCGCAGCCGATCCACCTCATCCAGGATCGCCTTCATCTGGCCGTTGCGTTCGTGCATGTAGTTCATCTGCACTTCCGCATTGGTGGGCTGACGAATGCTCGCCGTACGCAGCGCGCCTGGCTCTACCGCGCAGCCACCGAGCACCATCGCTATGAGAACCGCGCCGAATCCGCACGCGTGGCAGCTGGCATAAGACGCGGGAGGAGCCGTGCAATTTGACGCGGCTATCGACCTGAAGGGCGCGTTGCAGTGGTCTACTCTGCAGGCATTGCCCGATCTGCGCGGGGAGTTCATTTACTTTCCTTCGCCCTGGGTGGACATGACCTGTTTCACATTAAGCGGCAGATAGGTAAAAGCCACACCTGTTGCCGTGATCGACTCAAGACGGTATTGCCCGTCAATCACATCGCCCAGCGAGACGATCAACAGGCGGTCGCCGCTGCTCAGGAACACCTGCTCCTTCGAAGCGTCCGCACCCAGCGCGCCCACATAGGCAAACGGCAACGGCGGCGCCGTGGGTGGCGGGGGAGGCGGGGCCGCAGGAAGCGGCGCCGGTGGCGGAGGTGGGGGAAGCCATGACGAAACGCTGAATGGATCGTGCGCCGTATCTGGCGACAGGGGGGCACGCAACGCCGCAAGCTGCTCGCGCGGCGCTATCTCGGCAACCGTGCGTGCCGCGGGTTCGCTCGCCGCTGCCTGCGTGCGCCGCGGAGTCGCCGCAGTCGGAGCCGAAGGCGCGGCCGGCATGACGCCTGTCTTGCTCGGGATGCTGCGCCCATAGGCGGCCTTGATTGCGGAGACCACGTTCGACGCGCGGTGCTCTGGCGCCTGGTCCCAACCTATCAATGCAGCGATCGCCAACCCAGTGCCGGCGATGAGCATCCTCCTGACCAAAGCGCTGTTCATGGCCGGCTCGCCCGATAGATCAGATCGAAGCGGATGCGCGCATCGAGAACATTGCCATCCACCGCCGGCCGTTCGACATGAATCTCCTGCAGCGCGGCGTTCGGCACGCTGTTGAGAACCGATGCCACAAAACGGCGGATCGTGCCGTACTGGTCCTTGACCGGCAGCACGACCTGATAGTGCGTAAATCGCGCCCCTGGCTCCGTGACGATCTGGTACTGTGCCGACCCCAGGGTCAGATGGCTCTCCCGCGCCTGGGAGAAGATCACGGCGATGTCGTTCCCGCTCTCGGCGAAGGTCGAGAACAAGGCCGGCAGCTTGCCCAGGGAATTCACGTCGGCCGGCGCCCGGCTAGCATCGCCGGGATGTCGCGTTTTCGCGGTACGGGCCTGCCGTGTGCTGTCGAGCAAGCCTCTCGTCTGCGCTTCCACGGTGGGAATCGCGGTCCATGTCACGGCGGCCACACCTAGCGCCAGCGCGCCAAGCAGGCCTGGCACGCCAAATGTGCGCCGCATCTCGAAATGCAGGGTCAACAGCCGGTCGGCAAGCCTGTGCGTCTTCATGGCTTTCTCCACACTGCGACGATCTGGAAGCGGACCGGCGTCCCGGGTACGTTGGTCTCGATCAGGTGGCCGCTCAATACAGCCTCGTGCAGGAGCACGCTGCCTTGCAGATACTTCAGGTAGGCGATCATCCCGTCGGCATCCTTGGCCTCCGCCGTGATGCGGATCTGGCTTTGCGCGGGACTTTGATCAATACCGATCAGCGCAACGTCGCGGGCAGGATAATCTTCCACGATGGACAGAAGGCTCTGCCAGGGCACGGTGAGCTCGCGCAGGATCGCCTCG
Organism: Cupriavidus sp. CuC1; assembly: GCF_044627735.1. Taxonomy (NCBI): domain Bacteria; kingdom Pseudomonadati; phylum Pseudomonadota; class Betaproteobacteria; order Burkholderiales; family Burkholderiaceae; genus Cupriavidus; species Cupriavidus sp. CuC1. The sequence goes on from NZ_JBIUHC010000075.1 coordinate 28,174, forward strand.
CCCTGCTTTTCGGCCAGTTTGGCGGCAGGCGTGGGGGGAGCGGCCTTGGGCGGGTGCTTGCTGGAGGATGTCTCGCGCGCCGCGATCTCGAACTGGGTGCGAGCCCGATCGTTGTCCTGGTATGCACGCCACAGGGCCCTGGCGCTGAGCAGCAGCACCAATCCCGCCAGGAGCAGCAGCACGACGCCGGTGGGCGCCAGTGTTGCCGGGCGCCGGCTGAAATCGATCTTGAGCGGCGGCATCATAGCGCGAACCCCATCAAGCGCAGCGGCGCTGAGGCGCTCGACACGATCTCCTGCAAGCGGCGCACGGTGGCAAACCGTTGCTCGAACGCGGAAGGATCGAGGTCGATCCCGCCCAGGTAGATCGTGCAGTCCTCTCGTCGCGTATTCGAGAACCGTTCGAAGACTTGCTCGGTAATGGCAGCGAGCCGCAGCGTATCGGCGACATCGTCGGCAAACAGGCGATGCGCGCCATAGGCCACCCAGCGGTGATGGTCCATCAGCACGGCGTGCAGTACGGTTTCGGCCACCATCACCAGCATCGAAGCGCTGCCGTCGACGGAATGCCGCGCCCGATTCATCGCCTGAGGCAGCCCCAGCATCAGGCCTTGCACTTCCACACGCGCCGCCGCGCTGACATCGCGGATGCCATCGTGCAGCGATCTCGACAACGCGCTGGCGAACACCGCCCTCCCCCCGCGCTGCATCACGGTGCGGATCACGATGGCATCGCCATCCAGCCCGAACGTTTCCGCGAAATAGCTCCGGGCGATTTCATCGACCTCCCGCATGCGCATGGTGCGGAAGTCGCCCCGCAGTATCCCGTGATTGGCCCAGAAATCATCCAGCACGATGAACGCACGGCGCTTCGATTTCGTCCCGCGTCCAGGAGTACCGGGCACCTGCGCCAATGCCTGGCGGAGGACGTCCAGCGCACCTTGCTCGGAGAATTGCTGCTCCTCGGCCATGGCGATGCTGGCGTGCTCGATGACCGGCGGCAGGGCCGGCGGCGCGCCTACAGCCTGTACCCTGCGCCGGGCACGCTGCGCCAGGCCAAGCAGATACTGCAGCCGCGTGGGGCGCACCCCGACCGCGGCTGCGCAGGTTCCCAGCCCGATTGCGAGGACATCATTCGACGATCGTGACACGATTGATCTCCTCGAGGGTCGTTTCGCCCATCGCCATCAGGCGGACCGCCGCGGTGCGCAGGGTCTCCATCCCGTGGCGCATCGCCGCGTTCTTGATGCGGCCGAGCGGTGCTCGCTCCGACAGCAGTTCGCGCAGTTCGTCGTTCATCCGCAGTGCTTCCGCGATGGCTCGTCGTCCGCGATATCCCGAGCCACGGCATGCGGCGCAGCCAAGGCCCCGTCGGAAGCGAAAGCCGGCCGCCGCCTCGGGATCGATCCCGGCACGTGCCAGCGCGTCCGGGTCTCCCGCCTCCTCGATCGCGCATTCGGCGCAACATTGCCGAACCAGGCGTTGCGCCACCACGCCGTTCAATGCAGCCACAAAGCTATAGGGATCGACGTCCATATTGGTGAAGCGGCCGATGACGTCGAACACATTGTTCGCGTGCACGGTCGTAAAGACCTGATGCCCGGTGAGCGCCGCTTGCACGGCGATCTGCGCGGTCTCGGGGTCGCGGATCTCACCGACCATGATCTTGTCGGGATCGTGTCGCAGGATCGAGCGCAGCCCCCGAGCGAACGTCAGCCCCTTCGCTTCGTTCACCGGGATCTGGAGGATATCGCCCAACTGATACTCGACCGGGTCTTCAATCGTCACGATCTTGTCGAGGCCGTCGTTGATTTCGGTCAGGATTGCGTAGAGGGTGGTGGTCTTGCCGCTGCCCGTGGGCCCCGTCACCAGCAGCATGCCGTACGGCATCGATGCGACCGAGCGCATGAAGCGCATATCGGCCTCCTGGAAGCCGAGCGCCTCGAGCGTCAGCCCTCCCGCCGCCTGCGATAGCTGGTAGCGATCGAGAATACGAAGCACGGCATCCTCGCCGAACAGGTTCGGCATGATCGACACACGGAAATCGATGTCCCGCCCCGCGTACTGCGCCTTGAAACGACCGTCCTGCGGCACCCGCCGCTCGGCGATATCGAGCTCCGAGATCACCTTGACGCGCGACAGCACCTGGTCGGCGACGCCGCGCCCTTCCGCGCGGCCGACGACCGTCAGCACGCCATCCACGCGGCATTTGATCACCAGGCCGTTCGCCCTGCATTCCAGGTGAATATCGCTGGCCTTCATCTTCAACGCGTCGTAGATCGTCGAATTGAGCAGGCGCACCACCGCGCTGTCATCGCTGCTGATGCCCTGCAGCGTCAGGGCCAGTGCGGACGGGTCATTGGTGCGCTGGATCGGGTCATCGAACGCGAGCGTATCGAGCGCGCGCACATCCTTCTCGCGCGCGGCCAAGTAGGCAGACAGGTCGCCAACACTGGCCAGCGCCCAGCTGTAATGCACGGTGGGGCGTGCGCGCATGCGCTGGTCGACGCAGCTGCGGGTTCGTGTGTCCAGCGGGTCGGCGATCACGAACAGCAGGCCCGTGCCCTGCCGGAAGCCTACGCATAGCCTGGTCGCCGCCTCGACGAAAGGCAGGACGTCAAACTCCGGCTCGAGTTGATGGAGCTCACGGATGCTCACCGGGGTCATCCTGAACTCGGCCGCAAGCTGCGCGAGAACCTCTTCGGCACCTATGGCCTGTTGCGCGAACAATGCCTCCAAGGCGCGTATCCCGGAACCGTGGCGCTCGCCGAGTTCGCGCAGAGTGGCCCGGAACTGAACACTCCCGCTTTCCATGTTCGTGCCGTTCGGGTCCATGACGTTACCTATTGGAGGCTGGAGGCGATTTCAAAAATTGGCAGATACATCAGGACGACAATGCCGCCGATAACGACGCCGATGAAGATCATCATCATGGGCTCGACCAGGCGCGAGATCACGTCGATGGCACGCGACACCTTTGCCTCCTGGAACCCGGCGATCTTGTCGAGCACGGGGCCCAGGCTGCCGGTCTTCTCGGCGACGGTCAGCAATCGATAGGTGATCGCGCTTGCCAGCCCGCAATCCTGGAATGCGTCGGACATCTTTCCGCCATTGCGGATGGCATTCATCGCCGTGGCGAGCGCCGCGCGGTCGCCACGTCCGATCAGGCCACGGGCGAGATCGAGTGCCTGGACCACCGGAATGCCGCCATCGACCAGCATCGCCGAGGTCCTGAAGAACTGCGACTGGCGATAGACGCGGAAATGCATGCCGATGCCCGGCAGCGCAAGCATGCGATCGGCAATCCAGTCGCGCACGCCCTCCCGGCGAAGTACCACGATCGATGCCAGCAGCAACACCGTGAAGGCCGTTGCCAGCGAAGACCCGTGCGTGTGGACCAGTCCGCCCCACGCCATCAGCCAGCGCGACAGCAGCGGAAGCTCGCGGCCGCTGTTTTCGAGCAGGTTCGCGAAGCGCGGGACGACAAAAGCCAGCAGGAAGAAGACGACAGCCAGACCAACGACCATCAGGACGCACGGATAGATTGCCGCGGAGACCACCCGGGAACGCAATTCCCTCAGCGTGGCGCTATTGCGTGAGTATCGCTTCAGGCTTTCGGCAAGTCCGCCTGTTTGCTCGCTGGCCTTTACGCAGGCAATCAGGACAGTCGGGAAGACATTGTCCGCATGCTCGAGCGCGGCGGACAACGCATGGCCCTCATCCAGTTGCCTTAGCAGCTGCCGGTAGATTTTTGCCGAGGCATCGCGGCGCTCATTGCTGCCCAGCGTGCGTAGAGCGTCGATCACACCAACACCGGCATCGAGCAAGGCTGCCAGCTCTCTGGCAAACAGCTCGACGTCGAATTTCGTTACCTGCAGCGTCATCCAACGGCCAGGCCCGCGCGTGCCGCCGGCGGTGAGCCGAATCGATACCACTCGCAGCCCGCGCGAGCGCGCGGTTGCTGCCGCACTGGCAGGCGAGTCGCTGTCGATGTGGATCGACTGCACCTCACCGCAGGTATCAAAGACGCGCATCAGGTACTTCACCTTGTTCTCCCTGTCGGGCCATCCAAGCAGCGCGCTACCTCCTCGCAGGCAGGGCACGCTTACCAGGAAGTGACATCCGCGTTCTCGCCATCGCCTCCGGCTTGTCCATCCTTTCCGAAGGAGACCAGATCGTAGTCACCGTGCTCGCCTGGCGAGTGGTATTGATAGGGCCTGCCCCATGGATCCAGCGGCACGGCCTTCTCCAGGTAGGGTCCGCTCCAGCGCGGCTCGCTCTGCGGCTTTGACACCAAGGCTTCGAGCCGCTCTTCCGTGGTCGGGTATGACCCCACATCCAGGCGATACTGGTCTAGCGCCTTGCCCAGGGAACTGATCTGCGCCTTGGCAATGCTGATATTTGACTTACCGAGTTGAGCGAAGTACTTTGGTGCAACGAGGCCTGCCAGCAAGCCGATGATGACCAGGACGACCAGCAGTTCCAGCAGCGTAAAGCCCCTGGTTCGGGCCCTGATCGTCCCGATGCACCGCCCGCCACCTGGCCTGGATAAGCACCCGTGCACGCGCCTGCATATGCGCCCGCATGTGCGCCTGCACAGCCGATTCAGTTGCGTATCGATGCGCATGGAAGACCCCTTGCCCTCGGAACGATTGCCTTGGCCCCAACCGCGGCCTTTTTCTCATTCTTGGCTAGGGAACGATGGGAAAGAAGTAGGGATACCCGCCGAACGACATGGGTAGAGACCCTCCACATGCCTACGGCAATGAGCCGTATTGGCATTTGGCTTTGCGGGTACATACAATAAGACACACCCGAAGGGAAATGCCTTCAGGCGGCGGCTTTCCGTGTTCCTGGACATCGCCATTGCGTAAGGAGGTGACTGGCGCTTTCCGTCCATCTCGCGCGGACCGCGGCCGCATCAGTACTTTAGGAGTTCCGATGGACGCAAGCACTCCCCAGGGAGGAGAGCATCTGAAGCTGCGTGACGTCACCGAAGCGATGCGCAAGATGATGGCCGCGATCGATTCAAGCAACAGGGTCCTGCGCGCGATCACGGATGTTCGCGGTACCGCTCTGGCGATTCTCGCGCCGGGCGGGCGGTTTTTGTCGGCGAACAGCAGCGCCGCGGCGATGTTTGGCTACTCGATTGCGGACCTGATAGGCAAGTCGCTTGTCGAACTGGTTCGGGACAGCGATCAAAAACGCGTCAGCGAGGGATTCTCCGGCAGTGCGTCAAGTGCGTTTCACTCCTTTGGCGCGGTCTTGCGCGGCAGAGGAGGTAGGGACACCGAAGTCCTGTTGCACAAGCAACCCATTGCGGATAGCGAGGGCAATTTCAACGCGTTCCTGGTTGTCTTCGAGGAACCCGTCATTCTGCAAGATGGCAGCATCGAGGCGCTGAGCCGGCCTGAATCGGATATTCGTCGCCTCTACACGCACCTGATGATCGGCCAGGAGAAAGAGCGCAAACGGGTCTCATCCGAGCTCCACGATGGCCTTGGGCAAGCACTGACATTGATCAAGCTGATGGTTGAAGATTCCCTGCTGCGCATCGAGCGGGGTAACGTCGAGGAGGCCGTTGCGTTACTTGACACCACGGTGCTGCGTATCCGTGAAACCATCGGCGAGGTGCGCCAGATCTGCAACGAACTGCGCCCCAGGCTGCTTGACGATCTGGGCCTGGCCCCCGCATTGGCATCCCTGTGCAGGCAGGTAGAGCACGGCAGCGGGAAGGTCGTCGTCATCTTCGATTGTCGGGTCAGGGAAGACGAGGTGCCGGACGGTCTCAAAGCGGATATGTTCCGAGTGGCCCAGGAGGCCATGAACAACGTCGTGAAGCACGCGGTGGCAACCGAGATCAGGGTGACATTGCAACGCGACGCCAACGACATCCTGTTGACGATACAGGACAACGGCATCGGCTTTGAGCAGCTTCCCCTGTCAGCCGACGATGCATCTTTCTCCGGACTGGGCCTCATCGGGATGCAGGAGCGGGTCGAATCGAACGGCGGGAGTCTCTCGCTCCAGTCAAGCGAGTCCAGCGGAACCCTTGTCTCGGCAACGTGGAGAACGTGATCCGCCGCGGGACAATGGCAACGCGCCCGCATCGACCTGTAGTCCGGGCACGTGCCTCATTGCCGCGCAAGTTCCGAGAGGCGGCTTTCCTCGTGTCGCCCGCGCCAGCTTTGCCTTGAACCTCGCCGCGTGCCACCACCGCACCCGCCCGCCGGCCTATTCTTGAGCGTCTGTACAAGGACCGCCGAGGCGATCCTCGTTTCCGGCAGCGCTGCCGGACTGGCCATCCCGAACTTCATCGCCGCCTCTCACGCCGTCTTCGGGCGCTTCATGCGCATGCGTCAGCGGCGGCTCTTCGTCGCGATTCGGATCATAGTATCGCTTGGCCAGGGAAGTGATCAGGCCCATGTTGATGGCGATCAGAACCAATCCAGTCAGATTTGTGATCCCTAATTTATGCATCAGACTGGCACGATATTTTTCGATCGTTTTTGGGCTGAGGTTCAGATACTGCCCGGCCTGCTTATTGGATCGGCCTTCCGCAACCAGCTTCAGGACGCTGCGCTCCCTGGCCGTAAGAACATCCCACGCATTTTTATTCGAAGCCGGATGGTCATTGCCGCTAACAAACGATTCGACCAGGTTCCCATACATCTCCGCACTCAGATGTTTTTTTCCCTGCATGACGGCATGCATTGCGAAAACCAGGTCCTCGAATGAAGAATCTTTCAGAACATAGCCATCCACGCCAGCGCGCAGTGCCTCCCGAACGTATTCATCGCTTTGGTGAACAGTGAGAGCGATGATCCGAACAGCTGGCGTACGGCGCCTGATCGCGGAGATCGCATCGATTCCGTTCATGCCGGGCATCGATAAATCCATCAGGATCAGGTCCGGACTCAATGAGATAGCAAGATGACATGCCTCCCTGCCATCTTTCGCCTCGCCGACGACGTTGAACTCACCGATGCCGGATATCATCGAGCGTAGTCCGTTTCGTAGAAGGTGATGATCTTCCACGATCAAAACTTTATATTTTATATTCACTTCCCCCTCCCTTTACCACCCTATTTTCTTCTGTTATTCAGTGCCGCGATTGGCTAAAATCGGCGATAACCTCCCCTGGAACATTGATTGATCTAAGACACTGCGCAGCCGTACGTGCCGCTGGCATGAAAAAAGTGCCCGCCGGGGGACGGAGCACGAAACTGTTCTGCGTCACGCGATCGCCTCGCTACGCGGTTGATCTGAGTGCTGCAGGTACTGCTTTGGGTGCCCCTGTAGTACGCATTGACCGGCCAGCCCCGTCGCGAAATCAAGGGGCCTGCCAGGGAGTCGCTCCCCCAACGCCTGGTGGCCAGATGGCTTCGACGCGACTCTGCGCAGGCATGGAGATATCGCAGCAGGCGGGTGCAGCCCTCCCAGCGCTTGCTCTTCATGGTCGCTCCCGGCTTGTCTTCGCGTTTCGTAACTTTCTGTAATACAAGGCTAGGAAGGAAACGCACGGAGATACACCACCCATATGGATTAGGGTGGTCTTTGGCGCAATTCATTCGGACTCCAAGATCAATGCATTAACTCCAATACAATAACATCCCGCTATCGTTGGTCTACATATGGTTAATGCGGTCTTACCATAACTTGGCCAAAACGATGCCTGTTCGCATCATGGCGTGGACGCACCCGGCCGTCAGTGCAGGAGACAACGGTACGCGCCAAGGCTAGAGACGCGCCGGGCTCGCTATCCCTGCGGGCCCGGGCGATTTTGCTGTGCTGAGGTGAGATGCCAGACGTCACGTCCCAACCACGGTGAGCCGGAATACCGGCACAACCCGGGCAAGATACGCAGGCTCTTCGCCATCAACCACTCGGACTACTGATCCGTCGAATTCCTTGCGCCATCTTCGGCCATGCTGTCGTGGCTCATCGGCTCGTCTTTCATCTGCTGCTCGCTCATGGTGTCGGGGCTCGCCGGCTCGTCCTTCATCGGCTCGGCAACCATGCCACGGAAGTTCGCCGCATCGCTCTGGGTCCCTTCCTGCGCCGTGACTTCGCGATTCATCAGGCTTTGGATGGCGATATCGCTTACCGTGTCATCGGCAGCAACGGCAGCAACGGCACCTGCGGCTATGAACGCCAGGCTGCAGGCAAGTGCAGAGGCGGTGAGCTTGTTCATGATGGTCTCCCTCAACGATTCAACGACGGCCCGGGACATCCGGGGGGCGACGCGAGGCGACGCCAGTCCCGGGGCTCTACCACTATGCTCGGCCAGGCAGGCAGTAAGAAAAGTGGGAATCCACGCCAAAAGCCATGGGTAGAATCCCCCTATGTCGGGCGGAGCGGGTCACGGCACCCCATCGTTCGTCACCAGTGCGATGCGGCGCCTTGGTGGGCCGCCCTACCTCATCTGTAGGGTGTTGACCCATGGCAAGCGTGGCCGGCCGCCACCAAAATGCAAGGGCCAGGAGGCATCAAGCACCGCGGCGTGCCGCCGCCATCCTCGACCCACGACAGCAATCTTGTTGACGACACTCAACCGGGATATGCAAATGAAAACGCACTCCTTGGCCCTCGTAGCCGTTTCCTTCGCCTGCGCGCTTGGCCAGGCAGTACCCGTTTTTGCCCAAGGGGCCACCAGCAAGGACAACGGCAGCTTGCCAACGGACACGTTGGCGATCGTGAATGGCGTGGCAATTCCGCTAGCGCGGCTCGACGACGCCATGCGCGCGGCGCGTCAGCCGGATACGCCGGAGCTGCGCCGGATCTTCAAGCAGGAACTCATTGCGCGCGAGGTGTTGCGCCAGGGTGCCGAAAAACAGACCTACGGCATGAAGCCAGCGGTACAGGAAGCGGTCAATGCAAGCAAGGCTGCTGCGGAGACTGAACTCTACCTGCGGGACAACATCCGTCCCGCACCGATCACCGACGCGCAGGTCAAGGCGCGCTACCAGGAGATCGTTGGCTCGTTGGGCGATGAGGAGTACAAACTGCGGATTCTATCCGTGGCTGACGATGCGACGGCAGCGAAAGTGCTTGAACGATTGAGTTCAGGCGTGGCCTTCGATGCGCTCGTGCGCGAGTACAGCATTGCAGCGAGCAAGGAAGACGGCGGTGAAATGCCATGGGTCAGTTTCAAGACGCCGGTGAGCGAGGGAAAGACGCAAGGCGTGCCGCTAGCGGTCGCGCAGGCCGCAACGCGACTATCCGCCGGCGGCGTTACGCCGGCGCCGGTTGTCGTCGATAACGTGCGCGTGATCGTCAAGCTGGATGCCAAGCGGGCGACTCAGGTGCCGACATTCGATCAGATGAAGGGCGCAATTCGCCAGCAGCTGCAAGTGCTCGCCCTCAAGAACGCGAGCGCTGGGTTCATCGGTGCCCAGATGCAACGCGCGACGATTCAGCAATAGCGATGGCAGGCGCCTCCTGCCGGCAACCGGCGGGAGGCGGCTTGTCCTTCGCCTCGAGCGCCATGCGAGCGCGCCCGACGCCTATGGATAACTCCTGCTTGCGCTCAGGCGCCGATAGTGCGCCATGACCATCGGCACGTAGCTTTGCGTTTCCGCATACGCCGGAATGTGATAGCCCGCCCGGATCACCGCATTCTCTCCCGCGTTGTACGCCGCCAGTGCCAGCTCAATATCGTCCCTGAACAGATCCAGGAGAAAACGCAGGTACTTGGCGCCGGCCAGCACATTGTCGCGGGGATTGAGTATGTCGCCTGCAGAGAACCGCCTGGCGGTCTCCGGCATCAATTGCATCAAGCCGCGCGCGCCTTTCTTGGACACCGCATTCGGGTTGTATCCGGATTCGACCACGATCACCGCCGATATCAGTTCCGGCGGCACCCGGGCATTGCGGCTCGCCTCGGCAATGATCTCGGCATACTGAGCGGGATCTATCGCGGCGGAGGCTGCGGCTGCATTGTCCTTTCTTGCGCCCCGCGCCGCCGGCTCGCTGGAGGTGACCACCAGGTGCAGCGCCGGATTGCCCGGCCTGTCTGTCAGGATGATCGATCCATCGGCACTGACGGCGCCGAAGATCTGGGCCTTTGCCACGCGCGGGCAAGCCAGCCCCAGTGCGAAGGACGCAATGAAAAAGCCGGCTCTCAGCAAGGGCGGCAACACGCGAGCACGCATCTGGATCTCCCCCAGACTGCATTGTGCAGATGAGCAATGCGATGCGGCATGGGTTGGTTCCCTACTGCTGCGGTAGGACAAGCCATCGCATTCCGGTACGCCCCATAGCACCTGTGCCGCGCACGATCTCAACGACTCCGCCGTTGCCTTGCCGCCAGTCCGCCTGGGCGCCTCTACTCCAAGCCAATAGTAGATGCACCCAAGCGCGCGGGAGTAGATCTCCCCCTTAAAGACTGCGCGTGGCTGACCTAGAGTTTCCTATATGACTAAAAGCCGAACCGAAGGCAGACGGGAGTACCACAATGAAGACCCTCTGTGCTGTCATTAGAAACGCCATACTTACGCTCTGGTTGATCGTCAGTTTTGGCTTCGTTCCGCGGGTTGAAGCTAATCCGCTCTTTGCAAGGCAAACAGGCCTGAACTGTGCGTCCTGTCACACGATCTATCCCGAGCTGACACCATTCGGGCGGAAGTTCAAGCTGGGCGGGTACACACTGGGTGAACGCGAGACGATTCCGCTCGCCCTGATGGCGGTCGCCTCTCGCAATTCCATCAACGACAATACCGACAAGTCGACCGGCGAGAAGCTTTTCGGCAAGAATAAGGAGTTTGTTGCAGAGGCCATCAGCCTGTTTTCCGGCGGAAAGATCACAGACAACGCCGGGGCTTTCATCCAGTGGACCTACAACAATGTCACCACAACGGATAACCAGACCTTCGTTGGGCATAGCGCGCTCGACAATACCGATCTGCGCCTGGTGAAACTGTTCGGGTCGGAGGAAAAGCCAACGATCTTCGGCCTGACATTGCATAACAACCCCACCTCGCAAGACGTCTTCAATACGATACCGGCGTGGAGCTTTCCATACTGGAGCCCGAGTATCGCGGCCCCAGGCCGAGGCGAATCAACGTTCCTTGAGTCGGGTGCGCGGGTAGCCGGGTTTGGTGGCTATACCTACTTGCTGGATTCGCTGTACCTTGAGGCGACCTCATATCAAACGGCGAAAGGGGCACTCTCGGTTTTGCGCGCGGGCACCCCGGATGATCAAAGAGTTTCACTCTCCGGCGCCAATCCGTACTGGCGAATTGCCTATACCCTCGGTAACGAACACCAGAATTTCACGATCGGCCACTTTGGAACGATCGCCTCGGTCCAGGTACCAGGCAGCGGCACACCCGCGGACCGGTTTCGCGACCTTGGATTCGATGCCCAATACCAGTTTTTCAGCAAGGACGATCACCACATCATCAGCGCACAGGCTGCCATGATCAACGAGAAGACCGACTGGCGATCCGGCTTTCCCAACGGGAGCAATGACAATCCCAGCTCGAACCTGCGTTCGACCCGAGCAAAGATCACCTATCTCTACGACCGCACCTACGGCATCACCGCCGGCGCATTCAAGGTGACAGGCGACGTCGATTTCGCAAGGTTTGGCACGACCACCGGCAAGCCGGATACGACGGGCTATATCGTCGAGCTGAACTATTGGCCGAAGTTCAAGTTTGCCTGGGACCCACAGATGAACGTTCGCTTCGGCCTTCAATATACGGGCTATACGAAGTTCAATGGCAGCCACTCGAACTACGATTCGACGCTCAGGCGCGCAGCGGATAACAACACGCTGTTCTTCTATGCGTGGTTCATGTTCTAGGGCATGTATTAGGGAGGATGCGTCGTGAAAAAAGTCATACCGTTGTCGCGCAGGAATTTGCTTCGTCGCGGCACCATCATGCTGGGATCCATTGCCCTGATTCCAATCGCGATTCACTCGCCGGCCGCCAAGGCCGGGTCCGCGACGAAAGGGATGCTCCATTACCAGGAGAGCCCTAAGGACGGTCATTCGTGCTCTGACTGTAGTTCGTTCAGGCCCTCGACAACGCCGGAGTCCGATACTGGCACTTGCAAGATCCTGGAGGGCCCCATCAGTCCTCACGGGTGGTGCATGGCCTTTTCGCGCCGGTGAGTCCGCATCCCGCCTCGAGGCCATCATCCGGAATGCACCGGGGAGCCCAGTGATGCGCGCGCTGCCAATGCTGCTGTCTGCGCTGTTGTCGGTGTTGCCGCCGGCTATTGCGGACGGGCTAAAGGTCGGCGCGCCGGTCCCGGCCTTCGACATCAAGCTCACTGACGGGCGACACATCACGCCAGCCACTGCGGCAGGCCGCGTTACGATCGTCAATTTCTGGGCAAGCTGGTGCGCGCCGTGTCGCAAGGAGATGCCCGCGCTTGAGGGATTCTACGAGAAATATCACGCGCTGGGGGTGGACGTCATCGCTGTCAACATCGACAAGGCCAGCGATCGGGCGGAGGCACTGTCGGTGATGCAATCCTTCTCCTTTCCGCTGGCCTTTGTCGGCGATGCCGACGTGAAGGGTTTTGGCCGGCTATGGCGGATCCCGGTCACGTTCGTCATCGATCGGAATGGCGTCCTGCAACGGGACGGCTGGCACGCGGAGCCAACCGTCGATCTGCCGCAACTTGAAACGCAGGTGATGCCGCTGCTCAGGCCTTAGCGCCCGGCTGCGCACACGCGTTGCAAATAACGGGACTCCCTCCCGATCATCGGCTTTTAATTGCAAAGACGATAACCAGGAGGGCGACAAGCGCGACAAGCGCCTAATTGCGGAGAGCCGGAACATCGCCAAGACGCCTTGTCCGGGCTGCGCTACGCCAGGTGCCCGATGCCACCGATGCGAATTCAAAAATTCTGAATAACCTATCCGGATATGACTGGTCTAACGCACCGATGACTCTCCTATAGTTCGTTACATGGACGGCGCGCATAAACAAAGCAACGTTCTGGCAGTGGCAGCGAACAATCAATGAAATTCAACGAATTTTAAGATACTGGAGAACATCATGACCAAGACCTTCGCCCTCAAGCTCGCTTCCACCCTCGTGCTGTCGCTCGCCGCCATCGGCGCCGCCCAGGCCGCTTCCGCCAAGGACACCCACGCCGGTGACAAGTACGGTTATGAGTTCCGCACCTCGGTGCCCGCCGACAAGTACGGCTATGAGTTCCGCGCAACCGACGCCTTCACCGACGGCGCCCGCAGCGGCAAGCTGGACACCTTCACCGAAGGCGCCCGCATCGCCGGGCTGGATCGCTCGGGGGTTTCGGCTTCGCCGGCACGCCGCTTCGATACCTACACCGATGGCGCGCGCAGCGGCAAGGTCGACGTCTTCACCGAAGGCGCCAATGCCTGATGCCGTACCCGCAGCTGGCCGCCCGCCGCGACACCGCCTGAGATGCGGTGTCACGGCATGACATTTCCCCTCGCATAAAAGACCGCCTCCCTCCCCCGCCCCGCCCTGCACTCTCCCTCCCGCCACGCCACAATTCCATTTCCTGGAATTAACAAATCCCGACACCGCCATTCCCGCACGCTTGCCGCCGGGATCACAATGCGCCTTGCGCATAGCAGCGCAGGCACCTGGCTCGTCCGCCAGCCCCCTTCCTCGTTGCACCATCTCCCCCCAAAAACATGAGAACCATCACGATCAACGGTAAGCCGCAAAAGATCGACCTGCCCGACGACGCCCCGCTGTTGTGGGCCGTGCGCGATCACCTCGGCCTGACCGGCACCAAGTTTGGCTGTGGCATGGCCCTGTGCGGCGCCTGCACCATGCATCTGGACGGCCAGCCGATCCGCTCCTGCGTGACCCCGATCTCGGCGGTCGCTGGCAAGAAGATCACCACCATCGAGGGCTTGTCGGCTGACAAGATCGGGCAGGCCTTGCAGGCGGCATGGGAGGAATTCGGCGTGCCGCAGTGCGGCTACTGCCAGGCGGGCCAGTTGATGTCCGCCACGGCCCTGCTGCACACCACCCCCCACCCGAGCGAAGAAGACATCGACGGCGCCATGAGCGGCAACATCTGCCGCTGCGGCACCTATACGCGTATCCGCGCCGCCATCCAGCACGTTGCCAAATCGAACGTAGCTGCCAAGCCGGCCGCAAAGCCGGCTGCCCAGTCGACCGGCAAGAGGAGCACCCAATGAGCAACCTGCAATCCGCCGGGCGCCGCACCTGGCTCAAGAGCATGGGAGCCCTCGCCGGCCTGACGCTGACCGTTGGCCTGGACGGCATCGTGCTGGCAGCCGATGAGCCCAAGAAATACGGCCGCGACGGCATGCCCGGCGGCGCCGTGGACAGCCCGCTGGTGTTCCTCTCCATTGCCGAAGATGGCAAGGTAAGCATCGTCTGCCACCGCTCCGAGATGGGGCAAGGCGTGCGCACCAGCCTGCCGATGGTGGTGGCCGACGAACTGGAAGCCGACTGGGCGCAGGTGCTGGTGGTGCAGGCACCCGGCGACGAGATCCGCTACGGCAACCAGAACACCGACGGCTCGCGCAGCGTGCGGCATTTCTTCGAGCCCATGCGGCGCGTGGGCGCCAGCGCCCGGATGATGCTGGAAGCAGCGGCGGCTGCGCGCTGGAATGTGCCGGTGAGCGAAGTCCAGGCACGCAACCATGCCGTGGTCCACGTGCCGAGCGGCAAGAGCCTTGGCTTCGGCGCGCTGGCAAAGGATGCCGCGCGCCTGTCCGTGCCGGCGACCGCCAGCCTCAAGCTGAAGGATCCGGCCCAGTTCCGCTATATCGGCAAGGACAGCACGCGCAGCATCGATGGCCACGACATTGCCACTGGCCGCGCGCAATACGGCATCGACGTGCGGCTGGATGGCATGCTGTACGCCGTGATCGCGCGCCCGCCGGTGTTCGGCGGCAAGCTCGCCAGCGTCGATTCCACGCAGGCGTTGAAGGTACCTGGCGTGATCCAGGTGGTCGAGCTGGCCGGCAGCCCTGCGCCCGCCATGTTCCACCCGCTGGGCGGCGTGGCGGTGATCGCCACCAATACCTGGTCGGCCATCAAGGGCCGCGAGGCGCTGAAGCTGCGCTGGGACGATGGCCCCAATGCCAGCTACGAGTCCGGCGCGTTCCGCGCCACGATGGAGAAAGCCGCGAGCCAGCCCGGCAAGGTAGTGCGTAACCAGGGCGATACCATGGCCGCGCTGGCCGGCCCGGGCAAGCGCATCACCGCGCAGTATTACCTGCCGCATATCGCGCACGCCACAATGGAGCCGCCGGTTGCCACCGCACGCATCGCCGATGGCAAGTGCGAAGTCTGGACATCGGTGCAAGCGCCGCAGGCCACGCGCGAAACCGTGGCCGGGCATCTCGGCCTGAAGCCGGAGGACGTGACGGTACACGTGACGCTGCTGGGCGGCGGCTTCGGCCGCAAGTCCAAGCCGGACTTCGCCGCCGAGGCGGCGCTGCTGTCCAAGGCCATGGGCGGCAAGCCGGTCAAGGTGACGTGGACGCGCGACGACGACCTGCATCACGACTACTTCCACACCGTCTCCGTCGAGCACATGGAAGCCATGCTCGGCGCCGACGGCAAGACGCAGGCGTGGCTGCATCGCACCGCGGCTTCCACCATCACGTCGACCTTCGTGGCCGGCGCGAAGAACGAAGCCGCGTTCGAACTCGGCATGTCGGCGGTGAACATGCCGTTCGACATCCCCAACGTGCGCGTGGAAAACCCCGAGGTGGAAGCCCACACCCGCATCGGCTGGTTCCGCTCGGTGTCCAACATCCCCCACGCCTTCGCCGTCCAGTCGTTCGCGGCCGAACTGGCGACGGCGGCCGGGCGCGACCATCGAGACTACCTGCTGGCGCTGCTCGGCCCTGACCGCCGCATCGATCCAACGCAACTGTCCGACACCTGGAACTACGGCGAATCGCCGCAGCAGTATCCGCTCGATACCGGCCGCCTGCGCGGCGTGATCGAACTGGCCACGCGCGAAGCCGGCTGGGGCAAGACGCTACCGAAGGGGCACGGGCTGGGGCTGGCGGTCTGCTACAGCTTCGTGACCTACGTGGCGGCAGTGATCGAGGTGGTGGTGGCCGATGACGGCAGCATCAGCGTGCCGCGTATCGACATGGCGGTGGACTGCGGCGCGCAGGTCAACCCGGATCGCATCCGCTCGCAGGTGGAAGGCGCCTGCATCATGGGCATCAGCCTGGCCACCACGGGTGAGATCACCTTCAAGGACGGGCGTGCCCAGCAGGACAACTTCCACCAGTACGAGGTGATGCGCGCGCCGTCGGCGCCGCGCCAGATCCATGTGCACCTGGTGCCGGGCAGGTTCGACGCACCGCTCGGGGGGGTTGGCGAGCCGGCCGTGCCGACCATTGCGCCCGCGCTGTGCAATGCGATCTTTGCGGCAACCGGCAAGCGCATCCGCGCACTGCCGATCCGGGAGCAGTTGAAGAAGGCTTGAGCCTGAGCCTGAACCGCGGGGCATTGCAGCCGGCGCGATTTGCCGGCTGCAATGCCTTTGGCCTCAGGCACGTCTGGCTTTCACCTTCGCTTTGGCGCGGCGCTTTCTCACCCAGATCACCGTGCCAGTGACACTGAGCATGGCTACCAACAATCCCAAGACGCACATGAAGGCCTTGAACGGCCGCCCCCAGAGCGTGGCCATGTGCAGGCTGGAGATCCAGCTCCGGATCGTGTCGCCGCTGGCTGCGCCGGTGGGCAGCCAGGAACCCACCTGCATGCCAGTCCCGGCATCGAACACCACGGTCGTCAGGCCGCCATCCTCGCGCAAGTCCCGGCTGCTTCGCACCGTGTAGCGGTAGACGCCCAAGGCACTGTCATGGAACAAGCCGGTTTCCTCGATCACGGTGAAGCCCTGCGCCCGAGCCAGTTGCGCGATCAGGCGCTGGCCGACCTCGCGGGCTTCGTCCCAGGCAAGGCCCGGCTCGGACCGGGCATTCGCAGGCGTCACCAGCATCTCATCGCCCGGCTGGTGCGCGAAGACGGCCTTCATCACCGGCTCATAGACCTCCACGAGATTGAACGAGACGCCGCTCCAGGCGAGGACAAAGAGCATGGCCCAAGTCCACAGGCCTGCTGCGCGATGCAGGTCGAAATTCAGCTTGTGGCTGCCACCATGCCAGCGCACGGTCCACGCCGTGTGCCAGCGGGCCAGCCAGGATGTGCCGCTTGCCTTCACGCCTCTGCCCGCAGGCCTGCGCATGCGTGCGGGAAAGGTCAGGAAGGCGCCCACGAAGCAGTCCAGGGACCACAGCAACGCGACGATGCCGAAGGCGTAAGTGCCCACCGTCCCCAGCGCAAGAGAGTAGTGAAGCCGCTCGATGAATGGCATGACGTTCTTCATGCCTTGGCGGATGTCGCCCCATTTGCGCTCGCCCTGCACGGCTCCCGTATATGGGTTGGCGAAGACCTCGTCGTTCGGCAGTTCCGCGGCCTGCGCTGCCTGCAGGAAGAACGCGACAGACCGCCCCTCCTCCACTTTAAGCGGCGCGTATGGCATCCTGGCATCCGGATATTGCCGCATGACCCGCTCGCGCAGCACCAAAGGATCCAGCAGTGCCGCGCCAGGTGCCGGCGCCTCGGCGCGGAACAGCGCTGGATTGATCATGTCGTCCAGCTGGTGCTCCCACGCCAGCAGGCTGCCGGTCAGCCCGGCGATGAGCAGGAAGCCAGCCATCACCAGGCCAACGTAGCGATGCAGCGCGACCAGAGCCGTCCGCATCAGAACCGATACGCTGCACTGACGTTGACAGTGC
The DNA here is from genome assembly GCF_044627735.1 of Cupriavidus sp. CuC1. Classification (NCBI taxonomy): domain Bacteria; kingdom Pseudomonadati; phylum Pseudomonadota; class Betaproteobacteria; order Burkholderiales; family Burkholderiaceae; genus Cupriavidus; species Cupriavidus sp. CuC1. Next base: position 45,929 of record NZ_JBIUHC010000075.1, read on the forward strand.
GCTCCGCGCTGCGATAGCAAACACCCGGCAGATAGCCGCAGTCATACAAGGCCTGCCGGTTCAGCAGGTTGTTGATGTTGAACGTAAGGCGCCAGGGACCGCGCTCAACCCCCGCTGCCGCGTCCCAAAGGGTCAGGCTCGGATTCGTGAGGTTGTTGTTTCCGCCATCCGAATTGGAGCGCATTTTCCCGAGATAGCGAACCCCCAGCGCCGTGAACGCCCGGAACGAGTCCCCGATCGTGAACGCGTACTTACCCCAGGCAGACGCGCTGTGCTTGGGCGCTCCCTTTTGCGGCAATCCCTGGTCGCCATTGTTGCTCTTCGTGATGTCCGTATCGAGATACGTGTATTGCGCAATGACGCTGAAATTGCGGGTCAGCTCCGTGCGTGCCTCAAGCTCCAGGCCGCGCGATGACACTTCTCCCGTCTGGAGCGCCCTGCCCGGATTTCCCGGCGCGGCGGTCGTCACGTTCTGCCGAAGCAGGTCGAACAGCGCCAGCGTGTAAATGCTCTTCTTGTTGGCAGGCTGATACCGCACGCCTGCTTCGACCTGCTTGCCGCGCGAGGGCGTGAGCGGCGCACCCGAGACGCTCGTACCAATCTCCGGCGCAAATGAGGTTGCATAGCTGAGATAGGGAGCCCACCCGGAATCGAAGAGGTACACGGCACCCAAGCGCCCGGTCATCGCATTCGCGGACTGGTCATAACCGACGGTGCGCGCGCCGGTGTCCAGGGAGGTCGTGCTGCTGGATTGCTGCACGTTGTCGTGCCGCAATCCAGCGGTCACCACCCAGCGATCCCATTTGAGCTGGTCCTGTGCGTACAGGCCGATCTGCCGCGAGGGCGTGTCTTGGCGGGTCGGGTTGTCAGCGGGAAACAGCGGCAGCCTGGCGTAGACAGGGTTGTAGAGATCGATGGGGTCCACGAATCCCACAGCATAGGGATAGCTGTCGGTATTGCGTATCCTGGCATAGTCAACCCCGAGCAGTACGCTGTGCGCCAAGGGCCCGGTGCTAAAGCGTGCCTGCACCTGCGTATCCACATAGAGGCTCTTGGATTGGGTCTTGACTGGCCAGAAGTAACGGTCAATGGTTCTTCCATCGGACTGCAAGGCAGTCGGGAAAAGGTCCGTCCGGTCATTGTTGAGATCGTTGTATCTCAGGTTCTGCCGCACCGACCAGGTGTCATTGAACCGGTGATGGAACTCGTAGCCGATCGTTTTGTTGGTACGATCAAAACGATTGTCGTAGCCGGTGATGTTGACACCTGGGTTGACCTGCCCCAGCGATCCCGGGGATTGCAGTTGATTGGGGAAGGCGTATTGCTGATTGTCCTTCTGGTAGCGTGCCAGCAATGTCAGCCTGGTGTCTGCACTGGGCTGCCAGGTCAACGCAGGGGCGATGTACAGCCGCTTGTCCTGGTCATGGTCCAGCCGGGTGTTCGACTCCCTGCCCAGCATCGTGAGCCGGTAGGTCCAGGTACCCCGGGCATCGATCGCGCCGCCGAAATCGCCCTTGATTTGCTTGCGGTCATAGCTGCCGTACTCCACGCCGATCTCGCGAATGGTCTCCGCGGTCGGGCGCTTGCTGACGACGTTGACCAGACCGCCCGGGGGGACTTGTCCATATAGGACAGACGCCGGCCCGCGCAGCACCTCCACGCGTTCAAGCCCGTATGGCTCGATCGCGGTAGCAAAGGTGCGCCCTGAATTGCGAAGCCCGTCCTGAAAGATCCCTGTGTCCTCAATCGTGAAGCCGCGCAACAAGGAGGAATCATCGCTGCCCAGGGATCGTTGGTTGGGGGTGACGCCTGCGGTGTAGCGCAGCGTTTCATCCAGCGACTCCGCTTTTCGGTCCCCGATTTCATCGGCCGTAATCACGGAGGTGGACTGCGGATCCTCTAGCAAGGACGCATCGGTTTTGGTGGCGGTGGCGCTGCGCTTGGCAACATAGCCGTGCACCGCCCCCCAGGCGCTCTCCTGCCCTGCACTGGCCATCACCGTTACCACGGGCAATGTCGAGGCGTTCGCTTCGGTCGCGGTGGGAGCCGCTGCGGGGCCAGCCCGCAAAGAGTAGGTGCCGTTGGCCCCGCGAACGACTTGCAGTCCCTGCCCGCGCAACAGTTCTGCAAATCCATCTGGTACCGTAAAGCTCCCTGCAAGGCCCCCGCTGGCTTTGCCTTGAATCAGCGCAGCGTCCACCGACAATTCCACGCCCGCCGTTCTGGCAAAGCTTGTCAGCGCCAGGCCCAGCGAGCCGGCCGGGATGTTGTAGACGCGCTTGGGTTCCGCCATGCGCTGACCTGTCGGCTGGGCATGTGCTGAAGGGGCCGCGATAGCCTGGACGCCAAGCGCCAGCCCCAACAAGAGTGCCGCCTGGACCGCTGTGGCGGTGGTCGTTATCTGGAGCGCAGGGGCGCGGCGGCCAGCCCTGCGTGCCGGTTGTGAAGCCTGATTCTGTTTTTGGCGACATGCCATGGTGAAGGCCTTTCAGTTCGGAAGATTTGTGTTGCTCATTACGTCTTCCGAACGAGAAGGCAAAACCCGCAATGCCAATCCCCAAAAAGTTTGTAACAGTAGGCGGAATGACGAACCGGGCGCCATCAGGCCATGGCCCTCGCCCGCCTGGCGCGAGGCGCCGGCGTGCCTACCTCGCCTGAACGGTCACCCAGTAGCGCGTCCGGTAGATAATCTCGACCGGTAAACCCAAGGTCAGGTTGAGCAGCGCCCGGTCGGTATCAGGCAACGAGAACACCCCGGTCACCCTAAGGCTGGCGATAGACGGGTCGCAGTGCAGCAGGCCAGGCCGGTAGCGGCCAAGTTCAGCCAGGAAATCCGCGACGAGCATGTTGTCCGCCACCAGCGTGCCGCTGGCCCATGCAGCAGCGCTCTCCTGCCCTGCAACAGGAGGTTTGGCCTGATCGGCGGAGAACACCGTTCGTTGCCCGGCACTCACCCTGACGGCATCAGTGGCGCGCGCGGGGTGTACGTCAACAGCGCCTTCGAACACGGCCACACGTGAGACATCGGTGTCCTGTCGTACCGTGAAGCGGGTGCCAAGCGCCTGGACCCAGCCTTGCCGGCTTTGCACCCGAAATGGGCGGTGGACCATCGCCGTGTCGCGAGCGGTCGCGACCAGGATCTCGCCCGCATAGAGGATTACCCGGCGCTCCTGCCCGTCATAGCGCACGTCGATGGCCGTATCGGTGTTGAGAACGACGCGGGTACCGTCGGGCAATTCGATTTCGCGGATTTCACCAATCCGTGTACTGTGATCCGAGACGGCGGCGTGCCAGATGTCGGACTCGCGCACCGAATAGGCTAGGCGACCCGCGGCGACCAACCCCAGTACCTGCAACACCCGGCGTCGCCTAGACCCAGCGACCGCCGGTTTAAGCAGCGCTTGCCTCGCGATCTCGCGGGGCACGCTATCGAGCTTGCCCTCCATGACCTGCAGGCGATTCCATGCACGCTCGTGGTCGGGATGTGCGGCGCGCCATTGGGCGCAGGCTGCCTTGTCGGCGTCAGTGGCATCCCCGGACCAGAGGCGGGCCATCCACTCGGCGGCCCGTCGGATGATGGTGGGATCGACGGGGGCTTGGGCGGACTCCCGCCGCATCTTGTCAGTTGGGAAGCTCATACATTGCCTGGTAGCAGACCTGTAGTCCGGCAGCGATGTACTTTTCGACCGACGACACCGAAACGTGGAGACGCTCGGCGATTTCCCGATAACTCAGTCCGTCCACTTTGCATAGCAGCAAGGCCAGGCGCGCCTTTCCTGGCAGGCCGTGCAGGATAACGTCGATCTCGATGAGGGCCTCCACCACCACAGCCCGGGTCTCTTCTGAAGGCACTTTCGCTTCCGGCAGCAGCGCGATGGCATCCAGATATGCCGCTTCGATCTGGCGGCGGCGGTACAAATCGATGACCAGGCCATTCGCGATCTGGGTCAGATGCCGGCGTGACTGATCCGCTTGCGGCGTGTTGCCCGAGGCCATGACGCGCACATAGGTGTCGTGCGCAAGATCCGCCGAATCGAAGACGTTGCCCAGTTTCTTGCGCAGCCAGCCCCGCAACCAGCCATGGTGCTCGCTGTATAGGACTTCGATTGGCTGGATCGGGGTTTCGGGCGCTGACATGGTTCGAGCAATCTGGCGTCAAGCCTCTGAGAATTAAATGCGAATAATTCTCAATTATATCGAGTTTACGACGAAATTGGTCTGAATCTACCGGCTTCGTGCTTCGCCATGCCCGGTGCCGGCACGGATGGTGTCGGCCGGCACATGCTCAGGCAACGTCGGCTTAGAGGGAGGTTGGCCTGGAGAGACGGGAGCCAGCAACACTGGCTGATACGCTGCGCATTTCGATCGCGCAAAAGCAAAACCCCCCAGTACTTTCGTACTGGGGGGTTTCAAGGGAGAGCCTGGCGATTACCTACTTTCACACG
>NZ_JBIUHC010000076.1:0-50133 GCF_044627735.1 Cupriavidus sp. CuC1
CAAATCTCCTCACGTGTCAAGACCTTGCGTTGATCAATCGCGGCCTTCTTTGCGCTGCTTAACTTGGGTGGATTGGTTCACGCCCTCCTCCTCGCGTTAAAAACCGCTTGTTTTCAGGCCTTTTCTCGATTTTCTGCCTGACGCACGGTGAGGCCCATCGCCCCATTAAGGGCGCATGGCCCCGCGCAATTTCGCCGCGGGCGCACCGACGCTCGCGTGTCCATCGCAGCCCCTCATGCCCGCTCCGCCGGCCCCCGCTGCCGCCACATTTGCTGCATTGCATCGAGCCGTCGCGCGTCCTCACTGCGCACATAAATGGTCGTCGTACCAAGTGATGCATGACCGACATTTTGCTGAATGATTTCGACCGGTACCCCATGGTCAAGGGAGTGGTTGATGTGCGTGTGGCGTAGCCAGTGGCAGCTCGCCTGGCGCAGCCGGTCGGCCACCACCGGATCGGTCGCTTCCAGCCGTGCGGCACACACCAAGAAGAAGCGCTTGAGCTGGCCGTGCACCGCGCTGCCCGTCACACCGGCATCGGCTGCGGCCCCGCCGCGCACCACGCCCAGCAGCGGCACGCCGCGCGCCTGGCGCGGATCGGCGGGTAGGCCGCGCGCCACCAGATAGTGGCCGAGCCGCTGGAGCCAGGCGTCCGGGACCGGCACCAGGCGCGTCTTGCCGCCCTTCCCCACAGTGCGCAACAGCCAGCCGGCCACCGACGTGCCATCCGCCTGTCGCAGCACGACGTACTCCAGGTCGTCGGTACGCGCCGCCACCAGTTCGGCCAGGCGCAACCCGCCGGCATGCAGCAGGTGCAAAGCCACTTGCAGGCGCAGGCTCGCGAGGCATCGCGGCAGCGCGTCGAGCGCGGCGACCACATGCTGCCAGAGCTCCTGGCTTAAGCCCCGCCCGGGGTCGGGTCCGCGCGGGAGCCGCACCGGCACGCGCACCGCCCGGAACGGGTTGCCAACCAGGTAGTTCTGGCTGACCAGAAACGCGAACAGGTTGCCGAGCACCGCGATCGCGTAGGCCGCGCTGCGGGCCGAGAGCCCCGCTTCGAACGGGTGCCAGCCGACGTGCCATCGCGGCACGTTACGGGGGCCACACCAATGAACCGGCGGTGCAAGGGGGAACGCCTGGTAGGCCACCGTGTCTTCAGCAGTCAACGAGGAGAGCGGCCGCCGGCGCTCCAGTGCGCACCACAACAGCAGGCGCTCGGCTTCCTTGCGGTAGGCCAACAACGTGTGGCTCGGGCGCGGCGGCTCGCCCGGTGGGGCCGCCACCGGCGGCGCCTTGACCGCGAGCCACGTCAGGATGGCCTGGCGGTCGTCGTCGGCGTCGATCAGGCACAGGTCCCGGCTCGCCCGAAAACGCCCCGTCCGCCCGTCGAGATCAGGCGGCAACACCAGCCGTTCCACCGGCACGAATGGCGACGGCGCCAGCGGCGCCGGGCCGGGGGGCGCCGCACGGGATGGCGCCGTGTGGGAGGTCGTCTGGGCGCCGGTCGGCACCGGCCCGGCCACGTCGAGGTCGGGCAAGGCCCCGAGCGTGCCGGCGTGGGCCGCGAGGAACTGCCGGATCGCCGCCGCCTTGCCGGCGCCGACGCCGGGTACCGTGCGCCACCAGTGCGCGTCCCCCGCCACCCGGGCGTGCAGGTCGGCCAGTGTGCGCAGGCCGTGCGCGGCCAGGCGCGCGGCGATGGCGTCGGTGAGCCAGGCCTCGCAGCCATCATCGAGCCGCACCGGCACCGCCATGGTGGCTTCCAGCGCATGGATCGCCAGCAATTGCCGGCGCAGCAGCGCGGTGCGGCGACCTTGCTGCGCGAGCGCCGTCCCGAACGCCGCCTCGTAGTCGGCGAGTTGCTCGGCTTCGCTGAACTCCTCCAGGCCCTGCGCCGCGACGAACGTCTCGAGCGTCGGCAGCGCCGAGCCCAGGGGTGCCAGATCGAGGCGCAGCAGGGTCGCGCGCCCGAACTGGCCGCCGCGCGCGGCCGCCGCGCACAGTTCCGCGCGAATCCAGCCCGTCATCCGGTGCACACGCGCGGTCCGGTCCTCGGCCTGGCCGGCGTCCTCAGCCTCGTCCCGATCCCCCACGCCAGCTTCTTCCGGCAGATAGCGGGCCCACGCGCGGCGCGGTGCGACGCCCTGCACCACCGCCCGCAGGTAGGCGAAGTGGCCGCGGTGCAGCCGCGGGCGTGTGACGACCGGCAGCCGTGACGTCAGGTCGACCCGCGCAGCGGACTCGGCCGTTGGCGCAGGGTCGGTGTCAGGGAATGGGAATGCGGGCATGGCGACCTCCACGCAAGGCGAACTCGACAGCTCGGCGGGGCGGGTCGGCCGCGGGGTTCGGCCAGGAAGTGGCGAACGGGGCAGCGGGGTCGACGACGAGGCGGCGCACGAAGCTCAGCAGCGCGCCGCGGGGTGGGGACCGGACGGGCACGGCGCGAGGGCTGCCGGTGACGTCGGTGGTTTTAGGATAGCAAAATAAGCGCGGTGTGGGGTATCCATTTAACCGGAGTCGTCACGTCTCCACGGCCGATTTTGCCGCGGGCGATCGAGACTGGGAGGATGTCCGCGTTTCCGAGGTGGCGTCGGACGCACGGCCTTGGGACTCTTCTTGTGCGTCAGGTCTTGGTAGCGCACGGGGTCATGAGCGACAGCGAGTTCCAAGATCCGGCAGAACAGCAGCCCGCGGCTGCGTGAACGTCGGCGGTTGAAGCGGAACACGAATTCGTTGAGATAGCTGGGTAAGTGCGCAGCGTCCACCGCTCCTTGGTGCGTCCCGAGCAGCCAGCGCTTTGCCAGGGATGCAATTCGATGCACGCCTGGCAACAGCGCGCCCGGGTCTTCCCCACGCGCGCGAGCTGCCCGCTGGCTGCGACGCTCATGAATGTAGCCGTTCTGCTCCAATCCCCGGTAGCCCGGCCAACCGTCGGTGACCACCGTTGCCCCTGGCTCCACGTTGGCTAACACGAACGCCTGCAGTGACTCCGTCGAGGCATTCGCAATGGGTACCATAATACGGCAGCGGCCGAGCCCGCTGGGCTGCAGGAGCTCGACTGCAATACAGGTTAATACCTTCTTGCCTTGAGCGCGTCCTCCAATCAACCCTGGCTCGATACCGCCGATGTAAGTTTCATCTACCTCTACCCTTCCACGCAGGCGTTCCCGATCGGGACGCACCAACACCGATCGCAACCGATGCAGCATGGCCCAAGCCGTCTGATAGGAACCAATCTGCAAGGTTCGCTTCAGACTCAGGGCCGAGATTCCGTCTTTGCCGCAGGCGAAGTTCCAGCAAGCAGCGAACCAAACTGTGGGTGGTGTACGAGTTCGATCGAAGATGGTCCCCGCCGTTACGGATGTCCTGCTGCCACAGTGCGTGCACATGTATCGCCCGTCTCCGAGTCGCCATCCGCCAGCTTGGCCGCAGTCCGGACAGACAAATCCGGTCGGCCAGCGCAGCCATTCCAGGTAATCCAGGCAGTCGGCATCGGACTGAAACCATGTCTGGAATTCGCCGAAGGAACGAGGGTAGTCAATGCCTGCGATTGGAAGCTCCATGCGCGAAGTGTAACTCCGGTTAAATGGATACCCCATAGCGCGGTTATCTTGCATTGGCCGCGCGCGAAATTTACAACGCCAATCGTCAGGATCAGGTCTGCCCGCTCGGCGGAATCGCCATTCGCCTCGCCTTTCCTAAAAGGTTTCCTTGGTCCCTGGTCGGAGACTTTGTTTGTCCTTCTTTGATGGGCTTCGCGGCTGCCCCAAAAGTGCTGTAACGGCCCAAGCGCTCCGGTGGCACCGCGATCCTTCGCCCCGCTTCGCTGCGTACGGCCGGCGCCGCTTCGCTTCTATCTGCACCCGCCGGTCGAAACAACGACAGAAGAGTCGTAGTCCGCTACGCGCCGGCCGCCACACTTTCGGAGGCGCTCTCCTCGGAATAGGGGTACTATCCCAGCCGTCCCCCCCCCCGCGGGTACTCAGCCCTGTGTTGCGCTCGATCCAGCAACGCGTCGACATGCTCATCATCAAACTAATGCGTAGTTCTCTGGCCTGGAATCCAGACATACACATGTTGCTGATGGCCATCGTCCCACCCGCCGGTGCCAGTGTCCTTGGCGTCGTCAGCGAATATGCCACCTACAACTATGTGATTCACTATGGATTCCGCCCCTCGTTTGAAGGCGTGCCATATCTGAAGGCAACTGTAACGCTGATCAGCTTCTTTATTCTATTCATCGGAGCGCTCGTTTTTGCCGGTATCGTTTTCCTAATTCGTTCCTTTGTGGCGCAATTTTCGATCGCAGAGAAACTGGCGGAACACATAGCTACAAGATTGTTGACGTCCGACGAAGGAAAGCGGATTCTGGCCACGAACCCACCTGCATTCGCAGGCGCTAAAAGTTTTCGTTAATTATTTGCTGGCTGGACCAGCGTGGATGATTTCGCTGGTATTCTGTTCCTACTGCGCGATCTAAACGGCTTTTTTCTATTTACTTATTTCTCATTCCCATTCCGAAATGGAAACGTGGATAAAATGATATTCTGGATTTGCTGTACGCTCTTTAGCTTTGTCTTGATATCCTGCCTAATCTGGAAAAGCCTGATCTGGCTGTATGCCACCATCGGCGCCGTCACGGCTGCTGTTGTGAGGGCCGTATTTCTGATGTTCAACGCCCCGATTTATGCCGAGTTCCTCAGAATTGTAGGTTACGGCGGCGGCATACCCGTCAAGATCTCCGAAAGGATCGAGAGCGAGAAGAAAACCTTCATAGAAGGGTATCTTCTGCTGAGAACTACCGATTCGTTTCTTCTGTACAACAAGAATACCAACCTGATTTCAGAATACTCCCCATCTGTGGCCACCGAAGTGGCTCACGCTGCAGGGGGACTCCGCCGCTTGCCATATGCATTGCCTGACGCTCGCTAGCCGTTGGTCGGAATCGCTATGCAACGAGTGGCACCACACTGCGATGGGGCAGACGTCATCTTCCCATCCAACTATCATAGCGCCCCTATCGTGATTGCATCTATGATCCTTTCCGCGCCCGCATCCACCCCGCTGCGGGCTTTTCTTCTTTGTGCGTGTCCCGCTTGCGCGCTTTTCCGCAGCGAATCGGCTGGCGGATTCCCTAACGTTGCATGGCCGCCGGTCGGCGAAAAACCGCCACCGCGCATCACCCTTAACTACGCCGAATGGTCCCATGCCCCGGTCTGAGCAGGCAAGCTCCGGGTAGGTCGGAACGCATCACGCGCGCTTTAGTCGGAACGGCAACCGCATTGCGCGCAGCTATTGGGCTCAACAGCCGACGGCTTGGGCTGCCGACAGCCCTGCAGTACGACTTTCGAGACTGTACAAAAGGCTGGCGGCCCCGCCAGTCGCAGGGAGAACCCGGCCGCCTGGGCCCCCGGCTCCGGAAAGATTGCATAGTTGAACCCTGACTCAGGCTGTACCGATTTGAAGATGATGCCGTCGAACCCCTCGTCAATCTCGAAGTGAAGAAACGGAGCCATCGCCTGGGTCAGGATGTAGTCGGATTCTTCCGAGCGAGCAGGCTGGGCGATAAGTCCGTGCAGATACTTCAGTATGACCGATGCATGTTCGCCACTCCCTATGGATCTGCCCGCGCGTCGCAATGGTGGGAAAGGTTCAAAGCCGAGTCGCATGGCCCAGTGTCACCACCAGTCAAAGCTCTGAAAAAACGACGCAGGTTCCGCGCCAAGGGCATGGAGCCAATCACTCACCTCGACGACATCTAGGCGCCGCTCCAATACCTCCACCTTCGCGACATACGATTGAGGTTTTCCCAGATGCTCTGCAAGTGCTTTTTGGGTCATCTTGCGTTCTACTCTGACCCTTCGAAGTTCCGAAATGACCGCCGCATATCGCTGTGAGTGAATGGTTTTCATCACGTGATGCGACCATCTATTCCAAAAACTCCCAAAACAGGATAATTTGGGCATAGGATCCTTCACCCTACGTTTTCCCGGAGATCGCTTCTTTATGAGTTCCCGCAGCGTGCGCAGAAAAGCTGTGGCCGACGGCCGCAGATCAGTCAAGGCCGAGTTGACGGTTCACACTGGCAACGACAAGGTAGAGTTGGAGGTGCTGAAGTTCGGCTTGCACGTTGCATTGGATCAAGCCGATGTCGTACAAGCAGTGTTTTTCGAGGACTCGAAGAAACTCGAGATCGGTTTGAAAGAAGGCAGCAAGGTCACCTTGAGTTGCACCTTTGAGGGTGCACAACAGCTCGCTGTGAACCTACTACCCGAGGAACGCGACAGCGACTTCCTGGTTCACACCGTAGATGGCGATCGATTTTGCGCATGGGATGATCTGCGTTGACGCTGACACCTGCATGTTGCCCCAAGCAAATTTACCTTAACAAGCCGGCCGCGGCCTGGGCCTTGGCGAGACGAATGATCCTATTTCTCGACTATGACGGAGTACTTCATCCTGACAGTGTCTATCTTGTGAGGGGAAGGCCGGTACTGCAAGAAGAGGGCCACCTCTTCATGTGGGCACCGGTTCTCGAGGAGTTGCTGACGCCTTATCCCAAGCTCAATATCGTGCTCTCCACCTCGTGGGTGCGTATGCTCGGTTTCGGTAGAGCAAGGGACTATTTGCCTGCCGGCCTTAGGCATCGCGTGATTGGCGGTACATGGCATTCGGCGATGGGCCGCCAAAGCGAGGGAGCTCATCGTGTCGAGTGCAACTGGTTTGTAGAGGCTTCACGTTTCGGCCAAATATCCAGGTATCGGTCGCGGGCTGGAAGTCGCGCAGCGAGATGGCTAGCGATTGACGATGACGCCGATGGATGGGAAGAGGAACTCCGCAGCCACCTCGTTGAGACGGATGGCGACATTGGCCTTTCAAGCCAATCGGCGCAGCAAGAATTGGCGCAGAAGTTGAGCTGGCTAGCAAGTCTGGAGCAGTAGATCTCCTCCTTGTCGCTTCGAATCGGAGCCGGGGCATGGCCCGCCTTCAGCCTTAGTGTGGGTGTTGCCAGTATGGCAAGGCGAGATTCGCTCGCGCTGGAAGGGCCGGTCCGGAGCAGACGCATGGGAGGAAAGCTCGGTTGCAACGAGCAAGGCTGGACAACATCGCTTATCTCGCAGCCAGAAATGAAAAAATTGATCGACGCCTTTGGATAGCAGCGCACTGTCGCTGCAGAAACAGGGCGAACGGCTCTCGACTCCGCTCTGATGGCAGCGGCCGAGCAGCCCGATCCATTTCGGGCAAAGTTTCGACAAGCAATCAGCGAAGTCGTCGCGCACGTTGTGCGAGACCGAGAGCCCCTGATCATGGTGATCGCGGATCTCGGCCTGGAGGCTGAGGCCGCAATCCAGCTCAAGGAAATGGTCAAGGGAGATCTCTCGAGGCTTGGGGAACACAACTTTTCGCGCTATCGGCTCAGAATGAAAGAAGTGCAGCTGTGGCTCGCCGACGGTAGGCCTGAGGGCGATTGATCATAGTGCCGGCCTGCGTCGCCATCGAGCGGTAGCACCCGCAGGCTGCCCAGGCCTCGCTGCAAAGCCCTTCTTTGCCACGCCGAAGCGCGCCTCAGCCGCCGCTGCGCGGCGCCACTCGCCGATGAAGGCCGGACCGGCCAAGCCGCAGCGGTGCGCGACGTCAGCGCGTCACTGTGACTCGTCGTCACTCGTGGGTTGACGATGCTATCCTCCGGCCGGTGATGGCGAGTCCATCATAGGCTCGACGGAACCGGCTGGTGTCAGCGCGCGTCGAGACCGAAACGGGCCAAGAAGGCGGACAGCAAATCCGCCACCTGCAGGTTGTTCAGGTCTGAAAACATGAAATGCGAGTTCCCGCTCAGCCCCGCGTCGGGCAGCAGGAGCAGGCTCGCCTGGCCGCCGCGCCGATTCAAGGCATCGATGAACATCGGCGCGGTGATCACCTGCGCGCGCCGCCCGTCGGCAAGAAGGTCGGAAATCGGCTGCTTCGGGATGTTGTCACCGTAGACCACCTCGATTGGCACTGTCGCCAGCTTCGCGAACTCCTGCTGGGCAATTGGCGCGCCGGCATCCTGGGTTTCCTGGTATAGGGGGATCGGCGGGGGCACCTCTCCCTGCGGGAATACAAAACCAGGTTCGTAGCTCACGATGCCCTTCACGTTGGGCGAGCGCGCGCCGGCGAGCCATCCGTACTGGCCTGAGGCCGAATGCGTCACCAGCACCGCCGGGCCGATCTTCTCGAGCAGGGCCACCAGGGCGCCGCTGATCACCTGCGGGTCGTCCGAGACCAGCGGCCGCACGTGCTGGAGAAACTGGTCGACCGCGTTCATCGGGAAGGCCTGCACCGGGAACACCTCGGGGTACTTCGGGCCCAAGCGCCAGCGGTTCCAGGCATGTTCGCGTCCGGGCGTGAACGTCGTTCCGGGGACGACCTGCTGTTTGTCGTCGAGCTTGCCCATCGATCCAGTGAAGCTCGGAAAGCCGGAGCGGCCGCCGCGCGGCAAGTCGACGATGTAGACCGGGAAGCCCCGGCGCAGGAAGATGGTCTGGAAGCCTTCGCGGCCGTCGGGCGTGCTTTCCCAGACGCGCCCTGTACCCCCAGCGCCGTGCACCAACACGAGCGGCAGCTTGCGCGCATTCAGCGGGATCTGGTACTGCACGTACATCTGGTCGATCCAGAAGGTCTGCCCCGCGCCGGAAGGATAAGGCAATGCGTCGGGATCGAAGGTCCCGGCGGCAGTCACCTGCCGGCCGCCGACGAAGAAGCTGCCCTGGCGTTCGATGGTGATGGGCTCGCCGGACGAGCCTGGCGGGGAGTTGGCGCAGTCGGCCGCATCAAGGATTGCGGTCATGACTGTCGCGCGTAGATAGTCGCCAGGATCAAACGCATCCGCGGGCAGTCGCCCGTTACCGTGCGGCGCTCGACAATTCCTCGTTCATATAGCTCATCGTCCAAATAGTTCATCGCATCGTCTCGATCTTAGGAAATGAGGGTAGGCGGTACGGTAGTTGCGCGTTCGCGTTAAACGTCGTCAGGTTGTCCATCTTGCCCGGCTCACGCTCGCTTGCTATGTTATCCGCCCGCGCCATGTTGAAAGGTTCTGATAGCCGCTCTTAGTCCTGCTTCTGGCATTGACCACGCCCTGCTCTGCGAAGGTCGGGACATCCGATAGGCCTGGATGCCGCGTGGGCGACGAATCGGCCAGAGCTCGCACCTTTCCACCCTTGATGTAACCAATGCTGGTGGCGCAAACATCAAAGATCATGTCCACACGCCCGCTCACACGGCCATGGCAGCCGCATTGCCTTTATAGGGCGCGTGCAACACATCCAGGCCGGCCCGCCGCAAAAAAATGGAGGCTCCAATTTGAGTCCCGGAGCCGGTTCCTCCCGACGCAAAGGTCATCTCCTTGGGATTCGCCTTCGCGCGGGCGATGAAATCCGAAGGCGTCCTGTCGGGCTGTTTGGCACCTACAACCATCAAGAGCGGCATAGCGTTGTCTTCCTCTCATGTGTTGCGAAGCAGTAACGATCACGAGTGCCATCCCCCGGAAAAGCCGAAGGTCTCCCACCAGACTAGGTCAGCCGATTGCATTCAGACGGCAAGTATATTGCATGGAGACGTGTGTCATCTTTGCGATTTACGGCAAACACCTTGCTATGCAGAACTATCGCCCGTCGAGATCCATCCATAGTGGAGAATTCTCTCAAATGGCTTCAGATACAGAGGCAGAGACTGGTTCCAACATCAATTTCCACTTCGCAACAAGGATACATCCCGAAAATGTGAAATTTATTTAAGGCAATGCTGATTACTAATAAGTCAGAAATATGGCGGACAGATGGATGCCTGAAGAATGAGCGCACGAGCTTCGAGTTCCGCCCAATTTGTGCAAACTGCTCGTGAATTCGCAGGCCCAGCCTTTCGCCTCTTTGCAAAGGGCAGCGCGCGACGCCGTTGCGCTTGACGTGACTCCACGCCAACTCTTCCGGATTGAAGGTCCGGTGCGTAACCGGGCAGGAAATGCAAGGTCAGTTTGCCCTGCGTGCTGGCGACGTCGTCCTTGACGATGGCTTTCTTATGCGCTGGCAATCCGTCGACGATCAAATGTACCGCCTTCTTTCGATTGAACATCAGCTTCCTGAGCAGCGTGACGAACAACTCGCCGCTGAGCCCCGCCTTCGTACATTGCAAACCAGAAGGCACCCTTCGAATTGACGGCGGACGCCGCGCTCATGCTTTGCCGCTGGCCGGCCGCTTGACCACGGGCGTTTCGCCGAGCGGCGCCCGGGTCTTGCCATGCACCGAGTCAGCTCGAAAGCCCGATTCGTCCCAAAAGAAGATATCCGCCTACTGTTTACGGGCCTGCCTGGCAATGGCCGGATACGTGTCATGCCGCCAGCGATCGATTGCCTCCGGGTCGCGCCGGTAAGCGCGCTGCAGCGGCTTTTGCGGCATTAGGTTCAGACGTCGGTTAACCCAGCATCCTGAGACCCTGCTTTCGGTGCAGGCTGGATTATTCCAAGCCGATAGATTGCTAAGGACAGGGTGCACGGATCTCATCGAGGCTGCGGGCATGCTTCGGCTCTCGCCCACTAGGCAAGCCGGATACATGCGTGCAGACCACTTCTCATCACCAAAAGAGGCTTGCAAATGGCGTCGGGTCCATACATGCACGAAATCAAAGCTACCCCAAGGTTGGTAATCATCGCATCCTAGGCCAAGGCCGCCGGTGGGCAGGGTGGCCCTCCTAAATAGTCGATCACGAGTGCCCGCCTTGCAGAGCGCCGAACCGCCGCGCCAGGCCCTTCTCGGACATGCGAGCGTTGGCAATCGAACGGCCGAATCGGGCCGATGAGCGGCCATTTGGCTCTGAACCCTCAACTGGGATACCGGAGGGTATTGATCACCAAAGAAAACGCCGGCAGCGATTGCCGTCGGCTCGGATAATAGAGGTGGTAGCCGGGGCCAACGGGACACCAGTCTTCAAGTACCTGCACCAACCTTCCCTCAGCGACGTGCTGTTGCACGACGTCTTCCGGCAGGTACGCCAGCCCGTACCCTTCCAAAGCCGCCGTAAGTATCTGCGGCGAGGTATTGAAGATCATCTGTCCTTTTACCTGGACGTGCAGTTCCCTGCCGCCCTTGGCGAACTCCCACGCGTAAAGACCTCCGTAGGTGGGAAGTCGGAGATTGGCGCAACTGTGGGCAGTGAGATCCTGCGGCGTAACGGGCTTCTCCCGATCGGCAAAATAGGAGGGCGAGCCAACAACGACAAACCGAAAATCCGGCGAGATCCGGACGGCTACCATGTCCTTGGCCACCTGGTCGCCAAGGCGCACTCCGGCATCGTGGCGCTCGGCCACAATGTCAATCAGGCCATAGCTGACTGTGATCTCGATAACGAGCTCGGGATACTTCGGCAGCAACTTGGAAAGCTTTGGCCACAGGATCGTGTAGGCCGCATGGTCGTGGGTGTTGATCCGGATGGTACCCGCAACCCTTTCGCGAAGTCCGCTTAGCTCGTCAAGTTCGGATTCGATGCCCTCGTAATGGGGGCGAATTCTTTCGAGCAGCCGTTGGCCTGCTTCCGTAGGGGTCACTCCGCGCGTGGTGCGCGACAAAAGGCGGACCCCCAACTTCTCTTCCAGGCCTCGAATCGTGTGGCTGAGGGCAGACTGAGTAACGCCTCGTTGCGCGGCTGCGCGGGTGAAGCTGCCTTCATTCGCTACTGCCAGGAACGCCCCTAGCTGGTTCAGATCGATCCGAGTCATTCATGAATCTCTCTCATGTCGGTTAGCTAATTTTATCCCCTACCCTCATGTTGCTGCCAGGATTATCTTTGCACTTCAACTTGGCCAGCCATCCCCCCTGGCCCTACCCGTACATGAGGAGCGAACCATGAAGAAACGCATATTGGGAAGTGGTCTTGAGGTGTCGGCTATCGGCCTTGGCTGCATGGGCCTGACTTTCGGCTATGGTCCGGCCACCGACACGTCGGAGGCCATCAGCCTCATCCGCGCCGCCTTCGAACGCGGCGTGACCTTCTTCGACTCCGCAGAAGCTTACGGCGCAGCGAACGAGGAGATGGTTGGCGAGGCGGTTGCCCCGTTCCGCGACAAAGTTGTCGTGGCGACCAAGTTCGGGTTCAAGGACGGCGATGCAAAGGCCGGCCTGGACAGTCGTCCCGAGCGGATCCGGCTGGTGGCGGAGCAGTCGCTCAAGCGCCTCAAGACCGACGTCATCGACCTGTTCTATCAGCACCGTGTCGATCCCAACGTGCCGATTGAAGACGTGGCCGGCGCGGTCAAAGACCTCATCGCACAAGGCAAGGTGCGGCATTTTGGCATGTCGGAAGCCGGCGTCGAAATGATCCGGCGTGCGCACGCCGTCCAGCCGCTGACTGCGCTGCAGAGCGAGTACTCGATGTTCACGCGCGATCCCGAAGCCGACATCCTGCCGGTGCTCGAGGAACTGGGGATCGGCTTCGTGCCGTTCAGTCCGCTTGGGAAGGGTTTTCTGACCGGCAAGATCGATGACAGCACCACGTTCAAGAAAGGCGACATCCGCAATACCTTGCCGCGCTTTGCGGACGAGGCGCGGCAGGCCAATGCAAACCTGGTCGGACTGATCGGCGAGATTGCCAAGCGCAAACAGGCGACCCCTGCGCAGATCGCGTTGGCATGGTTGCTTGCCCAAAAGCCGTGGATCGTGCCCATTCCGGGCACCACGAAGCTGCACCGCCTTGAAGAGAATGTCGGCGGTGCCGATGTCGAGCTAACGTCAGATGATTTGCGCGAGCTAGGCGACGTGCTGGCGAGCGTACCGGTGCAGGGCGCGCGGTACACCCCCCAGATGATGAAGACGGTCAACCGCTGATCCGATCGATCGGCAGCGGGTGGCCGTGACCTGGCGTCTCCGCCGTCCGCTGCGAAAGCAGCAGTACTTGCAAGGAATCAGATCGTGAACACACAGATCCTGAAGGGGCGCGTCGCCCTTGTGACAGGCGGGACGACGGGCCTCGGCTTTGGCGCGACCAAACGGCTGATTAAACAGGGCGCGTTCGTTTACATCACGGGGAGGCGGCAGAACGCGCTCGACGAGGCTGTGGCCAAACTCGGCTCTTCGGTCACCGCAATCCAAGCGGATGCCACCAGCAAAAGCGACATGCTGCGCGTTGCCGAAACGATCAAGGCGGAGCATGGCCAGCTCGACATCCTCTTCGCCAATGCCGGCGGTGGCCACGCGACGCCGCTCGAGCAGTTGACCGAAGAGCAGATAGACAGCGAACTCAGCATCAACATCAAGGGCGTCGTTCTGACAATGCAAAGCATGCTCGACGTGCTGCGCGATGGTGCCTCGGTTGTCCTGAATGCCTCGATTACTGCGGATATGGGCCTGCCGGGCTTCGCAGTCTATGCCGCCACCAAGGCGGCCGTGCGCTCGCTCGCACGAAGCTGGACTACAGACCTCAAGCGTCGCAACATCCGGGTTAACACGATCAGCCCCGGCGTAGTGCCGACCGAGGGCTACAGCAGCGAACAGAAAATGAGCGACGAGGACATCGCCGCTTATATCGAGCGCGTGTCCACCGAAATCCCGGCCGGTCGCGTGGGAACGGCAGAGGACATCGCCGACGCACTCGTTTTTTTAGCATCCGATGCCAGCAGCTACATCCGCGGTATCGATCTCGTCGTCGACGGCGGCATGACCCGCGTCTACGCGGGCAGGAATTAGAAGGAGCAGAAATATGGAAACTGTCAAGTCGGACGAGCGGCACATTATCTGCATCGTGCGCGCCAAGACGCCGAACCGTGGCAAGGTAAAGGCACTTCTCCTCGACCTGGTGGCCCCGGCGCGCGCGGAAGAGGGCTGCCTCTATTACGACATCAACCAGGAATTGAATGACCCCGACACGTTCTACATTGTTGATGGCTGGGCGTCCGAAGCAGCAGTCACTGCGCACGTCGTCCATCCGAATGTGCCGAAAGTGGTCGAGCAACTGCTGCCACTATTGGACTGTCCCTTGAGGGTGATTACGAGCAGTCGCGTCAGTGAGCCGTGAAGGTAACAACGATCCGATCGAGACCATGACCACGAGATTTAGCCAACGGTTACTTCCAAAGCGAAGATATGAGGCTGGCCCTGGTCGAAAGCAACCCTAAATGGAGCCATCTACAGTGACAGAGACAAACTCCTATCCAGCGATAGAGCTGGACGACGTGCGGGCGGTATCGCCGGCACTAGCGCGATACACCCAAGATGCACTCAGAGACCTGTGGCAGCGCCCAGCCTTGTCACCCCGCGATCGCAGCCTGGTCACCGTTGCTTCGCTGATCGCCCGGTCGCAGCCAATCGAGCTGGCGACCCATATCAAGCTGGCGCTGGACAACGGTGTCACGCCGGCGGAGCTTTCGGAAACGATCACTCATCTGGCATTCTATTCGGGGTGGGCCAATGCTAGCGCAGTTGTCGCGATTGCGGACGACATCTTCGCCGAGCGCGGGATCCGACAGGATCAGCTTCCCAGCGCATCGGTCGAGCTGCTTCCGATCGACGAATTGGTCGAGGCACGTCGCGCGGCTACTGTCGATCAGTTGATTGGCACTGCCTTTCCGATGCTCGCGCGATATACGACCGATGTCCTGTTCCGTGACCTGTGGCTCCGACCAGGCCTCGCGCCGCGCGACCGAAGCCTGGTAACCGTGGCTGCGTTGGTGACGTCCGGCCAAGCCGCGCAAATTACCTTTCACGTGAACAAAGCCATGGACAATGGTCTCACCCAAGAGCAAGCGGCAGAAGTCATCACGCACCTCGCCTTCTATGCCGGGTGGCCCAATGCCATGTCCGCTGCAGTGGTTGCCAAGGATGTCTTCGAGAAGCGTGCTGGCTGAGCGCACAACTGCTCCCGAATCAGTGCCTCAAAGCCCAGAGTCTCGCCCACGCCGAGATCTCCGATAGGCTGAAATACGGTCTTGGCAGCGATACTTAGACGGGAGCAACGCCACAAAACGGCACAAATCCTTCCAGAGGCGCTGGCATCAATCGATGCCTGGCTCAGCCGAAGCGTCCCCCGCTCACATGCAGCACCTCGCCAGTGATAAAGCCCGCGCGCTCCGAGGCCAGGAACGCGACCGCGTCGGCGATATCCCCCGGACGACCCACGCGCTTGATCGGCTGCATCTGCACTGCACGCTCCTTGATGGTTTCGTACGTCGGCAACGCCTGCACCATCTCCGTCTCGATGAAGCCTGGTGCAACGCAGTTCACGGTGACGCCATAGCGCCCTTCCTCGATTGCCAGCGCCTTCGCCATGCCGATGAGCCCCGCCTTGGCGGCTGAGTAGTTGGCCTGCGTGGGATTGCCAAAGTGCGCGCGCGAGCTGATGTTGATGACGCGGCCCCAGCCTTGTTCGATGAAATGCGGCATCACTGCCCGGCTTGCCAAGAACGCCCCCTTGAGCATGACCTCCATGACGAGGTCCCAGTCTTCCTCGCTCATCTTCACCAGAAACTTGTCCCGCGGGAAACCGGCGTTGTTGACCAAGATATGTACCCCGCCGAACTGCGCAATCGTTTCTTCCACCAGACGGTGCACATCCTGAGCCTTGGTGATGTCAGCGATCACGCAATGGGCTTGCAGGCCATCGGCACGCAGCGCTGCGGCGGTCTCTTCCGCCCGCTCGCGCAGTATGTCTGTCACTACCACGCGCGCGCCCTCTTCGGCCAGCCGGCGAGCCGTTTCCGCACCAAGGCCTCGCGCCGACCCGGTAACGATGGCGACACGCTCTTTGATTTGCAAATCCATTTCCATTCCTCTCGTTAAGCCGTAGCGGCGGAAGCCGTCGCGGCGCGCTCCCTTTCTAACCGACCGCCGTGCTGCTGTCCGCAACGCATTGACGGACCAAGTCGGTCATGCGACGTCCGCTGTCCTTTGAAGCAGTATGGTGTGTCGGCCGCCAAACTATCAGCGCGATGAAGTTCGCAAAATTGCGGGAGGTCCGGTGCGGATACCGCCATGACGGTGGACGCTGCCTGGGCCAGAGCTCCTCATCCGATTGCGCACAGCCGAAGCGGGTGGGGAAAAAGCACCAGCCCTGCACGGCTTTCGCCAGTCGCCTGTCAGAACGACCGCGGCAGGCCCAGGATGTGTTCGGCGACGAAGGCGTAGATCAGGTTGGTGGAGATCGGCGCCACCTGGTACAGCCGCGTCTCCCGGAACTTGCGCTCCACGTCATATTCGCAGGCAAAACCAAAGCCGCCGTGGAACTGCAGGCAGGCATTGCCGGCCTCCCAGCTGGCCTTGGCCGCCAGGTACTTGGCCATATTGGCCTGTGCGCCCATGGGCTCGTGCTTGTCGAACAGCTCACAGGCTTTCCAGCGCATCAGGTTTGCCGCTTCCAGCTCGATGAAGGATTCGGCAATCGGGAACTGCACCCCCTGGTTCTGGCCGATGGGGCGGCCGAAGACCTCGCGTTCCTTGACATACTTGGTCACGCGGTCCATGAACCAGTAGCCGTCGCCAATGCATTCGGCGGCAATCAGGGTGCGCTCGGCGTTCAGGCCGTCGAGGATGTACTTGAAGCCCTTCCCCTCTTCACCAATCAGGTTTTCTTCGGGGATTTCCAGGTCCTCGAAGAACAGCTCATTGGTCTCGTGGTTGACCATGTTGGGGATGGGGCGCACGGTCAGGCCCTTCTTCTGCGCCTCGTGCAGGTCCACCATGAA
This sequence comes from Cupriavidus sp. CuC1, assembly GCF_044627735.1. Lineage (NCBI taxonomy): Bacteria > Pseudomonadati > Pseudomonadota > Betaproteobacteria > Burkholderiales > Burkholderiaceae > Cupriavidus > Cupriavidus sp. CuC1. The sequence goes on from NZ_JBIUHC010000076.1 coordinate 16,704, forward strand.
GATGGACATCCCTTCGCTCTTCTTCTTCACCTCGGCCAGGGGCGTGGTGCGCGCCAGCAGGATCATGAAGTCGCTGTGCTGGACGCGGCTGATCCAGACCTTCTGGCCGTTGACGACGTAGCGTCCGTCCTTCTTGACCGCCGAGGTCTTGATCTTGGTGGTATCCGTGCCGGTGGTGGGCTCGGTCACGCCCATTGACTGCAGGCGCCATTCCCCCGAGGCAATCTTCGGCAGATATTTTTCCTTCTGTGCCGTGGAGCCGTGCCGCAGCAACGTTCCCATGTTGTACATCTGGCCGTGGCAGGCGCCGGAATTGCCGCCGCAGCGGTTGATCTCCTCCATGATGACCGAAGCTTCGGTCAGGCCCAGGCCGGAGCCGCCGTATTCCTGGGGGACCAGGGCTGCGAGCCAGCCCGCGTCTGTCAGCGCATTGACGAAGGCCTCGGGATAGGCGCGCTGCTCATCCACCTTGCGGAAGTACTCGTCGGGAAACTCCGCGCAAAGCGCGCGGACGGCATCGCGGATTTCTTGAAAGTTGTTCGATTGGGTCTGTTCGATCATGGCGCGTGTCTGACGTTCAGTCTTTGGCGGACGGCCGCCTCCTCGTGATAGCCGCCATAGTCGCGGCGTTTGGTAAGTTGGGCAATCAGCCATTACGAAAGCGCGCCTTCCACTGAGGTTAAGACGCGGCCGGGGTCAGGTCCCGGGTCCCCGTTTTCGCAATCGCCAAAGTCCACCATTGGCATTGTCAAATAGCGCAAAGTCCGCTTTGGCGACATGCTCTGGGCTATCTCCTGACGACGACATAGGAACAAAGGACATGGCAGTCAGCTACCAGCACCTCAAGCAACGACCATTCGCCCCCGTTCGCCAGCGCTACACCGAGCGCGACAGCATGCTGTATGCGCTTAGCCTGGGGCTGGGCAACGATCCGCTGGAAGCGACTGCCCTGCCCTTTGTGTTCGAAGGCGCCGCTGGCGGGTTGCGCACCCTGCCCGCGCAAGCGGTAGTACTGGGCTACCCGGGCTTCTGGGCGCGCGAGGCGGATACCGGCATCGACTGGGTCAAGCTGCTGCACGGCGAGCAGCGCATGCGCCTGCATCGCCCGTTGCCGGCCAGCGCGGACATCGTCGGCCACAATCGCATCACCCACCTGACTGACAAAGGGGAAGGCAAAGGCGCCATCATGGTCACCGAGCGACGCCTGGAAACGGCGGAGGGCGAACTGCTGGCGACAGTGCAGCAGGTGACATTCCTGCGCGGGGACGGCGGCTACAGCCAGCTGGATGGCGGCCAGCCCAGCGACGCGCCGCTGCCTGCGCTGCGCCCGACGCCGGAAGACCGTGCGCCCGACTTCACCGACACCCAGGCGATCCGCCCCGAGGCCGCGCTGCTGTACCGGCTGATGGGCGACTTCAACCCCCTGCACGCCGACCCGGCGGTCGCCAGGGCGGCGGGGTTCGAGCGCCCCATCCTGCACGGGCTGGCAAGCTACGGCCTGGTGGCGCATGCACTGGTACGCCAATGCGCGGCGTACGACCCGGCCAGGCTGCGCGCGCTGGACATCCGCTTTGCTGCCCCCGTGTTTCCCGGCGAAACCCTGCTCACCGAAATCTGGCGCATGCCGGAGAACCCGTCCCACTATCAGCTGCGCGCAAAGGTGCTGGAGCGCGACAAGGTCGTGCTTAGCCACGGCTGGGCCGAAATTGGCTGAACCGACATAGCCCCGCCTGACTGCCAACTGACTGTTGCCCCGTGGACATGCACACCCTAGCCTCCCGACTGCAAGCCTTGATCCGCCCCGGAGACCATCTCTGGTGGGGACAAGCGACCGCCGAGCCGCTGACGCTGACGCGCGCGCTGGTGGAACACCGCCACGCGATCGCGCAGGGAGGACGGCTCAGTGTCTTTGTCGGCATCGGGCAGTCGGACACATTGCAGCCGGCCCAGGCCGACGTGCTCGACTTCTTCGGCTATGCCGCCAGCGGCCCGCACCGCCAACTGGCCAAGGCCGGCGTGCTGGACATCGTGCCCAGCCACTATTCGCACCTGCCAGGGCTGATTCGCCAGGGCACGCTGCGGGCGGACGTGGTGCTGGTGCAGGTATCGCCCGCCGACGAACAGGGGCGCTACAGCCTGGGCCTGGTGCATGAGTACATTCCCGCGGCGCTCGACCGGGCCCGCGTCGTCATCGCCGAGGTGAACCCCGAGGTGCCATGGACCCACGGCAGCCGCTTGCTCACCGCGGACGATATCGACCTGCAGGTCGAAGCGCTGCACCTGCCAATCAGCCTTGACCGCGGCGCGCCCGGGCTGGCCGAGCAGGCCATCGCCCGCCACATTGCCGGCTGGGTGGAGGATGGCGCCACCTTGCAGATGGGCATCGGCAACCTGCCCGAGGCCGTAGTGGCGGCGCTGCATGGCCACCGCGACCTGGGACTGCACAGTGGTGCCGTCGGCGACGGCATTGCAGCGCTGGCCGAAGCCGGCGTGCTGACCAACGCGCGCAAGAGCATTGATGCGGGCGTCGGCATCGCCGGCATCCTGATGGGCAGCGAACGGCTGCGGCGCTGGGCTCACCGCAATCCGCAGCTGCAGCTGCGCGAGACCAGCTATACCCATCACCCCGAGGTGCTTGCCAGCATCGACAAGCTGACCGCCATCAATTCCGCCATCGAGGTCGACCTCACCGGCCAGGTGAACGCCGAAGTCGCCGCCGGCGTCTATGTCGGTGCCGTCGGCGGCGCCGTGGACTTCCTGCGCGGCGCTGCGCGCAGTCGCGGCGGGCTGCCCATCGTCGCCCTGCCGGCGACCGCCAAGGGCGCGAGCCGCATCGTGGCGCAATTGTCCGGCCCGGTGAGCACGCCCCGCTCGGACGCGGGCCTGATCGTCACCGAGCACGGCGTGGCGGACCTGCGGGGGCAGACGCTCTCGCAGCGCGTGCGCCGCATGCTGGACATTGCCGCCCCCCAGCACCGCGAGGACCTGGAGCGCCAGGCCCACGCCCTGCTGCGCCAGTGCGGCGCGGTCTTCGTCGCCCTGCCAGGGCAAACACTGACCGACTGATCTTTTTTGCTTACCCCCAAACAGAGTTCCAAGGAGACTTCCATGCGCAGAGCTGCAATCGTCACTCCCCTCCGCACGCCCGTCGGCACCTTCGGCGGCAGCCTGCGCCCGGTGCCCGTCGAGGAACTGGCCGCGACCGCCGTGCGCGCCGTCGTGGAACGCAGCGGCATCGACCCCGCGCGTATCGATGACGTGGTCTTTGCCCAGTCCTACGCCAACAGCGAGGTGCCCTGCGTCGGCCGCTGGGCCGCGCTGCAGGCCGGCCTGCCGGTCGAGGTGCCTGGCATGCAACTGGACCGCCGCTGCGGCGGCGGCCTGCAGGCCATCGTCACGGCCTCGATGATGGTGCAAAGCGGCGCCGCCGACGTGGTGATCGCCGGCGGCGTCGAGAGCATGAGCAACATTGAGTACTACACCACGGATATGCGTTGGGGATCGCGTTCGGGCAACGTGCGCTTCTATGACCGCCTCGACCGCGGCCGCGAACGCTCGCAGCCGGTCGAGCGCTTCGGCAAGATCTCCGGGATGATCGAGACGGCCGAGAACCTGGCGCGCGACTACGGCATCAGCCGCGAGGAGGCCGATGCCTTCGCTGCCCGCAGCCACGAACGCGCTGCGGCGGCCTGGGAGGCCGGCCGCTTCGATGCCGAGGTCGTCCCCGTGCAGGTGCCGCAGCGCAAGGGCGATCCGGTGCAGTTTGCGCGCGACGAGGGTTTCCGCGCGGATACCACGCGTGAAAGCCTGGGCAAGCTGCGCACGTTGATGCCGAACGGTACCGTCACTGCCGGCAACGCCAGCCAGCAGAACGACGCCTCGGCCGCCTGCCTGATCGTGGCCGAGGACAAGCTGGCCGAGCTGGGCCTCACCCCCATGGCCACGCTGGTGGGCTGGGCGGCAGCGGGCTGCGAGCCCTCGCATATGGGCATCGGCCCGGTGCCCGCAGTGAAAAAGCTGCTGGCGCGCCTGAACCTGACGCTCGACCAGATGGACCTGGTGGAGCTGAATGAAGCCTTCGCCTGCCAGGTACTGGCCGTGCTCAAGGGCTGGGAATGGCATGACCAGGATGCGATCGAGCACAAGCTCAACGTGAACGGCTCGGGCATCTCGCTGGGCCATCCGATCGGCGCCACCGGCGTGCGCATCCTGGCCACGCTGCTGCACGAACTGCAGCGCCGTAGCGGCCGCTATGGCCTGGAAACGATGTGCATTGGCGGTGGCCAGGGCATCGCCGCAGTCTTTGAACGCTACTGAGCAGCGCCAGCCTTCATTCCCGAGCACAGTTCAGCCCCCGCACCCTGTGGCCGCGGGGGATGCGCCTGCCATTTGCATTACGTAGGAGAGTACCTTGATTTTCACCTCACGCCGCCATTTCGTGCTGGCCAGCCTGGCCCTGTGCGGCGCAACGTTGGCTGCCGCGTCCGCCACGGCACAGCCCAGCAGCCAGCCGGTTCGCCTCGTGGTCGGCTACGCCGCCGGCGGCCCCGCCGACCAGGCCGCGCGCCTGTTCGCCCTGGCACTGGGCAAGACGCTCAACGCCAACGTCATTGTCGACAACAAGCCCGGCGCCAATGCGACGCTGGCCGGCTATGAAGTGGCACGCGCCAAGCCCGATGGCGCCACGCTATGGTTTGCCGCCAGCGCGGCGCTGACGGTCGCGCCCAACATCATGAAGAGCCTGCCGTACGACCCAGCCAGGGATCTTACGCCGGTCGCACCGGTGGCCCGCTACTACAACATGCTGGTAGCCAACGTCAAAGAGCCCTTCAAAGGTACCCAGGACCTGGTTGCCTACGCCAAGGCGCACCCTGGCAAGCTCAGCTACGGTTCTTCGGGCGTCGGCAGCTCCAACCACGTCGCCATGGCCCTGTTCGCCAGGCAGGCGCAGGTCGAGCTGAACCACATTCCCTACAAGGGCAACGCCCCGGCCATGACCGACACCATCGGTGGCCAGATCGACCTGATGTTCGACATCATCAGCACCGCCAGCTCCTATGTGCAGAGCGGCAAGGTCAAGCCCATCGCCGTGGGCTCTCCCAAGCGCAGTCCGTCGCTGCCCGGTGTGCCCACCTTCCGCGAGTCCGGGATTGCCGGCCTCAAAGAATACGAAGCGGGCGGCTGGTACGCCATCTATGCGCCCAAGGGCGCGACGCCCGATCTGACCCAGAAGCTGGCCACGGCGGTGCGGCAGGCCGTGGAGGACGCGGAGCTCAAGAAACGCTATGCCGAGCTCGGCTATGAGCAGTGGAGCGGCACCACGCAGGATGTCCTGAACACCGCCGCGCGTGAGCGGACGCAGTGGGCCAGCGTGCTCAAGGGTGTCACGCTGGACTGAGCATATCGCCGACACCGACCCGACCCCGACCCGATATTTAGGAAGACCTGACATGATCCGCGATAACGACACCCTGGAAGCCTTGCTCGACAGCGTGCGCCGCTTTGTACGCGAGCGCCTGGTACCCGCGGAGGCGCTCGTCGCCGAGACCGACGAAATCCCGCAGGACATCGTGCAGGACATGCGCGAGATGGGCCTGTTCGGCATGACCATTCCTGAGCGCTTCGGCGGCCTGGAACTGACCATGGAGGAAGAGGTGCGCGTGGTCATGGAGCTGTGCCAGACCTCGCCGGCCTTCCGCTCACTGCTGGGCACGACCGTGGGCATTGGCTCGCAGGGCATTCTCATGGATGGCACGCCGGAGCAGCAGGCCGCCTGGCTGCCGCGGCTGGCCACTGGTGAAACCCTGGCCTCCTTCGCGCTGACCGAACCGGACGCCGGCTCGGACGCCGGCTCGCTGCGCACTACGGCGATCAAGGATGGCGACCACTATGTGGTCAACGGCACCAAGCGTTTCATCACCAACGCGCCGCAGGCCGGCATGTTCACGCTGATGGCGCGAACGAATCCCGAGATCAAGGGATCGGCCGGTGTATCGGCGTTCATCGTCGATGCGAAGACACCGGGTATCAGCTTCGGCAAGCGCGACATGAAAATGGGACAGAAAGGCGCGCACACCTGTGACGTGATCTTCGAGAACGTGCGCGTGCCGGCCGCCAACCTGATCGGCCTGAAGGAAGGCCAGGGCTTCAAGACGGCGATGAAAGTGCTCGACAAGGGCCGCTTGCACATCGCCGCGGTCAGCGTCGGGGTGGCCAAGCGCGTCCTTCGTGACGCCCTGAACTATTCGCTGGAGCGCCAGCAGTTCGGCCAGCCGATCTGTGAGTTCCAACTGATCCAGGCCATGCTGGCCGACAGCCAGGCCGAGCTCTATGCCGCAGAATGCATGGTGATCGACGCCGCGCGCCGCCGCGACGACGGCAGGAACGTCTCCACCGAGGCCTCGTGCTGCAAGATGTTCGCCACGGAAATGGTGGGCCGCGTGGCGGACCGCGCGGTACAGATCCTCGGCGGCTCCGGCTATATCTCCGGGTTCGGCATCGAACGCTTCTACCGCGACGTGCGCCTGTTCCGCCTCTATGAGGGCACGACGCAGATCCAGCAGGTGATCATTGCCCGAAACATGATCCGCGAAGCGCGCGGCTCCTAGGCGTTGCGCCGCCACCCCCTCACGAACCTGCCCTCCATCCCCTGCGCCACTGCCCGTCCCCAGGACGGGCAGCCTGACGTGACTGCCTGCCCTGCCATGACAGAATCCCCCGCTACGCCGACTGCAGACCTTCCCTCCCCTTCCCCGCGCACCGGCGCCCTGAGCCACCTGCGGGTGCTCGATCTCTCGCGCGTGCTGGCCGGCCCGTGGTCTACCCAGAACCTGGCGGACATGGGCGCCGACGTGATCAAGATCGAAAAGCCTGGCGAAGGCGACGATACCCGCCATTGGGGCCCGCCGTTCCTGGCGGACGAGGCCGGCGCGCCCACCCGGCAAGCCTGCTATTTCACCGCCTGCAACCGCAACAAGCGCTCGGTCACCGTGGACATGTCCACACTGGAGGGGCAAGCGCTGATCCGAGAGCTGGCCCAGCAGAGCGACGTGGTGGTGGAGAACTTCAAGACCGGCGGCCTCAAGCGCTACGGGCTGGACTATGACAGCCTGAGCGCGCTCAACCCGCGCCTCGTCTACTGCTCGGTGACGGGCTTTGGCCACACCGGCCCCTACGCGTCGCGCCCCGGCTACGACTTGCTGATCCAGGCCATGAGCGGCCTGATGAGCATCACCGGCCAGGCCGACGGAGAACCCGGCGGGGGCCCGATGAAGGTAGGGGTGGCGGTGATCGACCTCTTCACCGGCATGTACGCCACCACCGCCATCCTGAGCGCACTCGAAGCGCGCCACTTCACCGGCCGGGGCCAGCATATCGACATCGCCCTGCTGGATGTAGCGATGGCGGTGCTGGCCAACCAGGGCGCCGGCTTCCTGAACGCCGGCGACGTCCCCCGGCGCCAGGGGAATATCCACCCAAGCGTGGTGCCCTACCAGGACTTCCCCACCGCCGATGGCAGTATGCTGCTGGCCATCGGCAACGACGGGCAATTCGCGCGCTTCTGCGAAGCCGCCGGCGTGGATTGGGCGCGGGACGAACGCTATGCCACCAACACCGGCCGCGTCAACCATCGAAAGGCGCTGATCTCGATGATGATGGAGCTCACGCGCACCAGGCCGACGGCGGAATGGATCACGCTGCTGGAAGCCAATTCCGTGCCTTGCGGCCCGATCAACAACATTGCCCAGGCCTATGCCGACCCTCACGTCCAGCACCGGGGCCTGCGCATCGAGCAGGAGCGCTATCCGGGAGCAAAGCCGCCCGCCGGGGAGTCTGTGAATCAGGTGGTCACCGCGGCCAGCCCGCTGCGCCTGTCGGAAACACCGCCCACGCTGCGCTATGCCCCGCCAGCCCTGGGCCAGCACACGGATGAGGTGCTGCGCGACTACCTGAAGCTCAGTCCGCAGCAACTGGAAGCATTGCGCGCCCGGCGCGTAGTGTAAGCCGCCAGGCCGCATCGAACTCGCCTCAGCCATGCGCGTCCAGCTGCAGTCCGGTTCGCACGTCCACCTGTCGCGGCTGGTGCCGGCCTTCCCGCTATTGATCACGGCGACACAGGGAAAGACGCGGGTCAGGCGGCGCGGCTTCGAGCGCGTCATGGTTCCGGGCCATCGCGTCGTTGTCGCGCCGTTCGAGGCGATCGACCTGTACCTGGATGGCGGTGCAGCCCAGCCGGCAGGCTGCAGCTTTGAAATCCAGTTCCAACCCGGCTGCGTGTCCGAGCCGTCCCTGCACCAGCGTCTGTCACAGCGTGTGTTTGTCCAGCCTCAGCACACGTGGACCGCGGCCTTCATCGCTGACCTGTTGCATGCTTCGCCAGCGCAGGTTCGCCGCACGCTGTTCTCGGAAGGCGCCGCGTTGACTGAGCTGTGCCGTACCCAACGGCTGATGCGCGCGCTGTTCGAAGTCCTGAACGATGGCATCGGCGCTGAGGAACTGAAGCGCCGCATCGGCTGGTCGCCTTGCAGCGACCTGGAGGCCGCCTTCTATGACTGGTTCGGCCTGTCGCTGCGCGCGCTCCGGCGGCTGGCAACCGGGCGGGCTACCGGCTCCGTCGTCACGGGACGTGCCGCTGCCTTCCTGCCACAATGGCTCGAACAGCAACTCGCCTGAATTTGCCGGCATGAGGCGGCCAGCGTCTCGGATCACCCTGCTCCCGCGCTGGCAACCCGCTTTCGGCAACCAAGAAATCCACCTTTGCCGATTACCGATTGCACCGCATTTCCGGTGCACATACACTGGCGTCGTTCTGCTTGCGCCCCGCCCTGCCGAACGGCTTTCTACCCCGTACAAGGATTTCCGCGAGATGCCACCGGACCGAGAACCCACAAAACGGATCAGCGACATCCCACGCCACTGGGCTACCCAGACACCCGACCATGTGGCCGTCTTCGAGGATGGCCGGACCGTCACCTTCTCGCAACTGTGGGCAGGCATCGAGGATGCGCAGCATTATCTGCAAGCACAGGGCGTCGGCACCGGCGACCGGGTGCTGATGGCGGCCGAAAACTGCCTGGCGGTGATCACGCTGGTGTTCGCGTTGTCGGAACTGGGTGCATGGCCGGTCGTCGTCAACGCCCGTCTCTCGGAGCGGGAAATCGAGGTGATCCGGGCTCACTGCCGGCCGCGACTGATGCTGTTCACCCACGCTGCGTCGCCAGATGCGCTGCGGCACGGCGTGCGCTATCGGGCACGGGAGCTTGCGCCCGCCGGGCTCGGCCCGCTGATGGCCAGCGCCGTCGACGAGACCAGCGAGCGTGAACCTGAAGCGCTCGCGCGCGAGGTCGCTGTGCTGATCTACACGTCCGGCACCACGGGGCAGCCCAAGGGCGTGATGGTCACGCATCGGGGCTTGCTGCATTTTGCGCGCTTCACGGTGGACTCCCGCCGCATGCAGGCCGACGATTGCGCCTATGCGGTCATGCCCATGTCGCACGTCTTCGGCCTGGGGACGCTGCTAGTCTCGACGTTCCAGGCCGGTGCGAGCCTGTACCTGAGCGCGCGCTTCAACGCGGCGGACGTCACCGCGGCGATCCGGCAGGGCGCGATTACGCTACTGCAGGGCGTGCCGACGATGTTCAACCGCATCGTCGCGTACGTGCGGGCGAGCGGCATGCCACTGGAGCCGTCGCCCAGGCTGCGCTATCTCTACACAGGTGGCGGCCCGCTCGATCCGACGCTCAAGCGCGAGGTCGAGGCGCTGTTCGGCCAGCCGCTGCACCATGGCTACGGCATGACCGAGTATGCGGGTTCACTGTTCGTGACGCGCATGGACCGGCCGCGCACCGATTGCTCGGCGGGCGAGATCGTCGAAGGCGCCGAACTGCAGGTGGTCGGGCCGGACGGCAAGTCGGTGCCGGAGGGCGAGCCGGGCGCGCTATGGGTAAGAGGACCGGGTGTCATGCGCGGCTACTACCGCGCGCCGGAGCTGAGCGCCGAAGCCTTGCGCCCCGGCGGCTGGCTCAACACCGGCGACATTGGCCGGCTGGGCCGCGACGGCGCCTTATTCATCGTCGGCCGCACCAAGGACCTGATTATCCGCTCCGGCTTCAACGTCTATCCGATCGAGGTCGAATCGGTCATCAACACGCATCCGTCCGTGCGCCTGTCGGCCGTTGTCGGGCAGCCCACCGCGGACGGCAACGAGGAAGTGATCGCCTTCGTCGAGATCAAGGATGGAGAGAAGTTCGATGCGTCGGCGCTGCACGACTACCTGGTCGAGCGCCTGTCGCCCTACAAGCGCCCGGAGAAAATCCTGCGCGTGGCCTCGATCCCGACGACGGCCAGCGGCAAGCTGCTCAAGCACCAGCTCATGCAGATGGTCGCTGAGCAGAAATAGACAGCAATGGTGTCGGGGGCGCCTTCAGTCCTGGCGCCCGAGACCATCCTCGACCAGCAGGTCCACCAGCTTGCGCGCAAACAGCGGCAATGCGCCGAGGTCCGCGACGCATATCTGCAGCTTGCGCTCGGCCCACTCATCGTTGAGCTGGACGATCCGCAGCGCCATCGTACCCGCGTGGCGGGCGGCGGTGCTCTCCGGCAGCACGCCGACGCCGACATTCGCCTCGATCATCCGGCAGGCGGTCTCGAAGTTGCTGACCTGGACGCGCCAGCGCAACTCACGCTGCAAATCCGCGGCGGCCCGCTTGAGGAAATTGTGGATCGCGCTCGCCTCTGGCAGGCCGATGAAGTCGTAGTCGAGCGTATCGATGAAATCCACGCTGGTGTGCTCGGCCAGCGAGTGGCTCAGCGCGGTGGCAAGGACCAGGCGATCGCGCCGGTATGGCATGACCTCCAGCCCTTCGGTACGGACGTTGCCGGCAATGATGCCGATGTCCACCATCCCCTCCTGCACCGCGCGCACGATGTCCGGGCTCAGCCGTTCGTGCATGTCGATGGTCACGTCCGGATGGTTGACGAGGTAGGTGCGCAGCACGGCTGGCAGAAACTCGCTCATTGCGGTCGTGTTGGCAAAGACACGCACATGGCCCTTCACGCCGGACGCGTATTCCTGGAGATCGCCGCTCAGCTGCTCCAGCTGGCGGAGTACGCGGCGCGCGTGGGCCAGTAGTGTCTCCCCCGCTCCGGTCACTTTCACGCCCTGGCTGCTGCGGCTCAGCAGCTTGACGCCAACGTGTTCCTCCAGGTTCTTGATGCGGGTACTGGCCGCGGCCAGGGACAGGTGGGAGCGTTGTGCACCTCCGGTCAGGCTCTGGGCCTCCGCGATATGGGTGAACAGTTTCAGATCGACCAGATCAAAGCGCATCACATCCTTCCCAAGCATCGTAGCGGATTATCTCCTAAAGCAGCGCGCAGTACACTAAAGCGGTGCGATTTTCGGACCCGCCAGGCGTGAATTGCCGCCCTCCTCCAAGGCGGACCGGGGGCGGGCCAGCCATCCTGGTACGCGGGCAGTGGAAGTACCTGTACCGCGCAGTGGACAAGGCTGGCAACACCGTCGAATTCCTGCTACGCGCTGAGCGCGACAAGGCCGCGGAAGCCGCTGGTGGCGACGACGGGCGGGAGAACGACGTCAGGCGAGTTCACCGACTTCGATCGCGCGCGCCCCGAAAATCGGGCTTTCGCTTCTCACGGAACGCGCGCGAGCCTTCCTTCGACTCCTCGGTCTGGTAGAACAACGCAAGCGCCTCAATGCCTGCATTGCTGATGCCGCGGATGTTGTCGCTGTCAGCATTGAACGAGCGCTTCGCGATGGCCACGGCCGTTGGGCTCTTCTCGAGCAGCTCCACGCACCAAGCGTCCACCGTGGCGTCCAACTCCTCGTGGCGCACGACGATGTTGACCAGGCCCATTTCTTCAGCTTGTGCAGCCGTGTAGCGGCGGCAGAAATACCAAAGTTCGCGTGCCTTCTTCTCGCCCACGATCCGCGCGAGGTATGCCGTTCCCCAGCCGGGGTCCACCGAGCCAACTTTTGGCCCCACCTGTCCAAAGATCGCCTTCTCGGACGCAATGGTGATATCGCAGAGCGTGCACAAGACGTTACCGCCTCCGATGGCGTATCCCTGCACCCGGGCGATCACAGGCACACGGCAGTCACGGATCGCCGTATGCAGCTCCTCGACCGGGAGTCCGACGACACCGCGGCCAGTATATTTTCCGTCATGAGAACTCTGGTCTCCCCCGGTGCAGAACGCTCGCTCGCCGGCTCCGGCGAGCACGACCACGCCTACCTCCGGATCATTGTCTGCGTCGCGAAGTGCAAGGATCATCTCCTCCACGGTTTCACCACGGAAGGCATTCATCACTTTCTCGCGATTGATCGTGATGCGGGCGATGCCAGCGTGCTTCGAATAGAGGATGTCGTTGAATTCCATGTAAGCCTCTTGGGTAATCTGATGGTGTGATGCGAAGGAGGTCAATCCCTGACATAGCAGTAGCGAGATGCGAGCCGGAACGGTGGCCCCAAGCTTCCTCCTGCGAAATCAGTCATCTTCCTCGGGTATGAAATAGAAATCGGCAATCGTCCGGATTTCCGCGAGGAAGCAGGCGGAGACCCGGGTCCCGCGCGCGAAGCGCCCTGACTTCGAAACGACGAAGGCCTTGATGCAGGTGTCGGAGCCATCCGGTTTCACGAGCGCGGACGCCACCTGCGCATCGAGCGCTTTTAAATGCGCCGGGGCTTCGGGCAGCACGATGCTCGTCAGGATCTCTCCTCCGCCGCTCAATTGGAGCGGCGCCGCCTCCTCATAGCACTTCGAGCAGATCGGACGCAACGGCAGCCAGACAAATCCGCACTGCGCGCATCGGCTCGCGATCAACTGCCCCTGTTCGAGACCGCGAAAGAAGGGTGACTGTCCGCCGTAGCTGAGGCGGTAGTGATAGACATCGGTCAGCTCGACTTCGAAGTGTTCCGCGTTGCTCATGATGCCCCCAGAACGACGGTGCAGCTTTGAGAAATGCCAGGCCCCCCGATCGCGGAGAAGATGGCCCGTCCCTTGTTGATCGGCACCTGTGTGCCCCCTGCCTGACCTCGCAACTGCTGAGTGACTTCACCAATGCGCGAGATTCCGGAGCATCCGGCAACGTGGCCACAGCCGATCATGCCGCCTGAGGGATTGACGGGCATCGGACCCGTCCTCTCCGTGAAGCCTTCGTCGATCAGGCGGCCTCCTTCGCCAGCCTTGCACAGGCCAAGCTCTGCGTAGCTCATCAGCTCGACCCCCGTCAGAAGATCATGTGTCTCGATGAAGTCGAGTTCCTTCAGGGGATCCTTGATACCGGCCATTGCATAGGCGCGTTCGGCTGACTTCTGCTGGCACATGATCCTTCCGAGGTTATCGAAGTCGGGCATGTAGCTGCGCTCGTTGGCCGCCCCTACTCCATCGATCCAGATGGGGTTTCGACTGATTTCGCGGGCCCGATCCTCGGATGCCAGGATCAGGGCGGCTGCGCCCTCGCTGTATAGGCAGCAGTCGTACAGCTTCAAAGGCCCCGCGACGCGCCGCGACTGCATCACGTCCTCCATGGTGAGCGCGATGCCACTCTGCGCGAGTGGATTGGACAAGGCATTGCGATGATTCTTGATCGACACCTTCGCCATCTGCTCTTCGGTCGGTGAACCGAAGCGGTCCATGTGCGCCTGCACCGCAAAGCCGAAGTTTGCCGCCGCCAGCGGTTCGACCGGAACTTCCCAGTTGGTATCCAGATCCAGCATGATGGCCTTGAGGAATGCGGAGGAGCGCTTCTGCTGCACCGGGTCCCAAAGATCCATGCCTTTGCCCGACCCCACCACCAGGGTAACCTCCGACATGCCAGAGAGGATTTCGATCATGCCCTGGCGCACCGCCATTGCCCCGGTGACCGCGCCGGCGCTCACATGGACGGAGGACTTTCCGGCCATACCGATATAGTCCTGCATGGTGGTGCTCGGACAGCACTGCCGGACCCAGGCCACCATCAGGTCCGACAGCCCCCACACGACGTGGTCCACGTCGCGTGACGTGATGCCTGCATCCTGCAGGGCGGCCTTCGTGACGTCGAGCGCCAGCTCGTAGTAAGTCTTGTCCGCGTAGCGCACCTTCCAAGGGATAAGTCCCACACCCACGATTCCAACTTTCAAGATAAATCTCCTGTGAATTCAATGAAGTCGACGCTCACCGCGCGGCGCCGCATGCCAGCAACGCTCCATAGCCTTCGACGCTGCCGTCCAGTCCGGATGCCCGCATAAGCTTCCACAATGTGGCCGTCGTCGAGGTAATGACCGGCCGGCCCAGCTGCTGCTCAAGCAGACTCACGACGTTCTGCGAGTTCATGTTGAGGCAACTGATCAGCAAGGCGTCAGAGCTTGGACGCCATGCCCTGCGGCCCAGCGCGTAGATCTCCTCGGGGGTCGGGCACGCCAGTGAAAAGCCGTCGCCGATGCCCAGATGCGCGGCGCCATCCACCCGAAAGCCCAACTCCGCAAAGAAGCGTTGCTCTGCCTGATCGATTGCCTCGGTGTAGGGGGACGCGATGGACAACCGCCACACGCCGAGTTGGTGTAGCGCTTCGGTGATCGCACCGACGGCAGTGAAGCTGGGGCAGCCGGTGATGCGCTCCAGATCCATCTGTAGCTTCTTGTCATAGGTCGGCCCTTGCACGATGCTCGACGCCGTACAGCAGTAGGCCACTGCGTGAGGACGGCAGCTCGCGATGCGGCGCGCAGCGGCCAGGCCCTCCTCGCGATCCATGCGCTTCAGCGATTCGGACGTCACGTCGTCGGCTAGTAGCATCCGTGTCGCGTGGAGTGCCGCTGAGTCGGGCAGCACACGCCCGAACCAGGGCTCCACGACGGTGTTGACGCTCGGGACGATCACCGCGAGACGCACCCGAGCGGGCGGTGCCGGCCGCCGTTGTCCTGAACGGGACAATGCCTCGTCGTAGTCTGGGATGGTGAGAGCGGGCATGGCGGCCATGCTCCGTCAGCACATCGTCAAGCCGCCGCTCACGCTGACCGCCTGTCCGGTAATGAACGAAGCTTCGGTCGAAGCCAAGAACACGGCGGTGGCGGCGACTTCTTCTGGCCGGGCGAGACGACGCAGTGCCGTCGCCCGGACCATCGCGTTGCCGATCTTGCCGCCGAACTCGTCGTTGCGCACCAGATCGTTCCACAGCTCAGTTTCCGTGGGCCCCGGGCACACGACATTGACGAGCACCTTATGCCGGGCGTACTCCCGGGCGATCGATTTGGCGAACGCGATGATGCCGCCTCGGCAGGCCGCGGAAACGGACTCCCCACTCGTGCCCACCTTCCCTGAATCGGAGCCGACCAGGACGATCTGCCCTCCCCCGTTGTTGATCAGGTGCGGCAGCACGGCACGGATGCTCGTCATCACGCTGCGCAGCTCGATGTCGATAGTCATGTCCACCATTTCCTCAGGTGTTTCGAGGAACGGTTTGATCCTGAGCGCCGTGCCGACCGTGCTCAGGAACGCGTCCAGCTTCCCGAAGCGTTCGACGGTCTGGGCGACGATGGCTTCGACATCGGCGCCCTTGGTCAGGTCACCACGAACGAGCAGGACCCGGTCGGACCCGAAGCGTTCCGCCAGCTCGCTCAGCCCGCGTGGGCTGGTACGGTAGTGCAACGCGACCTTCGCGCCCCGTTCCAGAAGCAACCTTGAGACTTCCAAACCGATACCGCCTGAAGCGCCGGCTACCAGCACGACGCGCTGCGAAAAATTCCCTGGCATTTTCTCTACTCCTTTCAAGAATTTGAATTGTTAGAGCCGCTTGGCGACTTCCTCAAGCATCACTTCGGTGGCGCCGCCACCAATCGCATGCACCCGGGCGTCCCGATACATGCGCTCTATAACCGTGCCCTTCATATAGCCGGTGCCGCCATGGAACTGGACGCAGTCGTCCACCACGTCGTTCACCAATTCGCCGCACAACGCCTTGACCATGGAAACCTGCTTCACGCAATCGACGCCTGCGGCATCCATTGCCGCCACGCTGTACACGAAGTGGCGGGCCGATTCAACGCGCGCAGACAGCAGAGCCAGGCGCTGGCGGATGGCCTGCTTGTCCCACAGGGTGGCGCCGAAGGCCTTGCGCTGCCGAACATACTCGATGGTCAATTCGAGCGCCGCCTGCGCCTCGCCGAGCGCCTGCGCCCCCAGCACCAGACGCTCGTTCTGGACATTGCGCATCAACGCCTGGAAGCCATGGTTCTGCTCGCCGAGCAATGCCGCGGCCGGCACCCGGCACCCTTCGAGGACAAGCTCCGCGGTGTCGGAACTGCACCAGCCCATTTTGTCCAGCCGTCGCGCCACCTGGAACCCCGGAGTCCCCTTCTCCACCAGGAACAGGGACACACCGTGCGACGGCCTGGCGCCCGGATCCGTCCTGGCTGCCACGACGTAGAGATCCGCATTGACGCCATTCGTGATGAACGTCTTGGATCCATCGAGCACCCAGTGGTCGCCGTCCCGGACGGCTCGGGTGCGCAGCGTCGCGATGTCGGAGCCGGCGTCGGGTTCCGTCATGGCAATGGCGACGAGGCATTCACCGCTAACGATGCCTGGCAAATACCGCCTCTTCTGTTCCTCCGTTCCGACGGCAGCGATTACTGGCGAAGCGGTGTCGGTCTGTGTAAGGATCGTGATCGCAAAGCCGCCGAACGTGCTGCGGCCCAACTCTTCGGCAAACACGACCGAGGCGATCGTGTCGGCGCCCGCACCGTCATAGGCCTCGGGAAAACGCATGCCCAGCATACCGAGCTGGCCCATGCGGCGAATGACCGAGCGCGGCGTCTCGCCGCGTTCCTCCCAAGCGGTCGCCTCGGGAACGACCTCGCTCTGAACGAACCGCCGAACCTGACGTCGCAGCAGTTCGTGCTCGGGCGTGGTAAACAGCAACTTTTCTGATTCAAGCGTCATAATTGATTTTCTCCATTGTCTCCGTGCCGGCCAATCCGGCTCTCGCATGCGTTCATTCAGATGCTTTCCTTCGACCCGACACCAAAGTAGGCGTCCACAACCCGCTGGTCGCTAGCAAGATCCTGCGCCCTTCCGGACAGCTCAATCCCGCCGTTCTCGATAACATAGGCACGGTCCGCGATCCGCAGCACCGTGCGGACGTTCTGCTCCACCAGCAACACGGTCACACCGTGGTCGCGAATCTGCTCGATTGTCTGGAACAGTTGCTTGACGATCGTCGGGGCCAGACCCAGCGACGGTTCGTCCAGTACTAACAGCTTGGGCAGGGCCATGAGGCCTCGGCCGATTGCCACCATCTGCTGTTCACCGCCGGACAACGTGCCGCACAGCTGGTGCTCCCGCTCCATCAGCTTCGGAAAGAGCGAATACACTCGCTTCAATGACTCGGTGCGCTTGTCACGCGCTCGCGGCGTCGCGCCGCCAACCAGCAGCGTGTCCTCGACAGTCATCGAGGGAAAGAGCTGACGGCCCTCCGGTACCGACACCAGCCCCGCCTCAACCAGTGCATGAGGACGCGCGCCAGGATGAGGCAGGCCGGCAAAAGAGATCGTGCCCGACTTCGACGGAATCAATCCGGCGATGCAGCGCAAGCACGTCGTCTTGCCGGCGCCGTTGGAGCCCACGAGCGCCACGATTTCCCCTTCATCCACATGAAAGGACATGTCCCGCAGCACCGTAAACAGCCCGTATCCGGCGCGCAGATTATTCACTTCGAGCAAGCGAGTCATTGGCCAACTCCCATGTACGCCACCTGTACTGCTTCGTTTTGCATGACTTCCTTGGCACCTCCTTCGGCGATCTTGCGACCGCCATCCAGGCACACCACGTGATCGGCCATTCGCTGTACGATTGCGAGGGAATGCTCGACCAGCAAAATGCCAATGCCGGCGTCATGTACGCTTTCCAGCATGGTCGCCACGTCATGCTGTTCTCTCAGATTCAGGCCGGCCATCACCTCGTCGAGAAGTAGATAGCTTGGTGCCATAGCGAGCGCTTTGGCTACCTCGAGTCGCTTGAGATCCGGCAGCGTGAGGTAGGACGCCCGGAAGTCGCGCTTGTGGTAGAGCCCCACCTTTTCGAGCACGCGCTCGGCAATCTCCGTCGCTTCCCCGTGACGGGAAACCCGAGCGAAGGCGCCTACCATGACGTTGTCCCGAACGGTGAGGTCCAGGAAAGGGCGCACGATCTGGAACGTGCGGGCAATGCCCAAGCGGGCCACATCGTAGGGCGCAAGGCCGCTGAGTAGCCGGCTATCGAGCCTGACCGCACCAGTAGTCGGAACGAGAAAGCCGGACAAGACCGAGAACAAGGTGGTCTTGCCAGCCCCGTTCGGGCCGATGATGCACACGATGCGGTCGCGGGGTGCTTTAAATGACACGCCCTCGAGGGCGGTGAGCCCGCCGAATCGCATCCCGACGTTTTCGACATGAATGGTCATTGCGTCGACTCCACGATGGCCGCCCCTGCAACCGCCCGCCGGTTGGCCCTGCGACTCAAGATCTCACCTACGATGCCGCGCGGGAACGCCAGTAAGATCACAACGAAGAACAGCCCATAGATCAACTGAGCCAATGCGGAGACCGAGGTGGTGCCGACTGCGCTTCCTATGGTGGTCAGGATCTCCTGCACGAGGACGACGACCAATCCGCCGACCAATGGTCCTAGCACCGTGCCTCTGCCTCCGAGCACCGCTCCCATTACCATCACCAGTGTAATAGCGAGAGACAGGTCGTAGGCGGGTTCGACGAAGCGAACCATACACGCATAGGCTACGCCGCCGACCGTTGTGAGCATCGCGCTGATCACGAAAGCACGCCGCTTCACCTGATTGGCATCGATCGCCAGCGCCTTCGCGGCCTCCTCCTGCTCGCGCAATGCGATCATCGAGTAGCCGAAGCGCGATCGCTCCAGCAATCGGCAGCCGACGACCATGGCTAGCACCATGGCGAGATAGAGGTAGAAGAACGGCAGGTTCGACTCGAACCCGAGATTGAGGACACCGGGGCGCAGCGGTATCTCCAGTCCCTGCGACCGTCCGAGCGCGTCGCTGTTCACCACGACGATTCGTGCGATCTCGGCCAGCAGCAAGCTGCCTACCGCGAAGTAGATGCCTCGCAGGGAATACCGAAAGCAGATCGCCGCGACGACCCATGCGAGCAGTCCTGCCAGCGCCAGAGCCACCGGCAATGCCAGCAACAGTGGCGCGTCGGTCTTAGCCAGGACGGCCACCGAGTACGAGCCGAGGCCGAAGAACATTGCATGTCCCAGGGACATCTGGCCAGCGTAACCACCGACGATATTCCAGCTCGCGGCGAGATAGCCGAACAGCAGGCCCATCGTCAGCGCCCGCAGGTGATACGGGTTCAGAGAAGGAGCCACCGCGACCAGAATAGCAATCAGCATGATGGGCACCAGCCATCTGAGCTTTCGAACTTGCATGGGACTCACTTGAGCCACAGAGGTGATTGGAAGCATCAGCAATCTCCTATGCCTTCGAGCCGACGAGTCCCGTCGGTCTGACGAGGAACACAACGAACACAAGGCCATACACAATGGCCTGCGCTATGGCGCCGTAACCGAACGCCTGACAGACCGAGAGAATCACGCCGACCAACAAGCCGCCGAGAATGCTGCCGGTCATGCTGCCCATCCCGCCGAGCACCGAGACGACGACCGAGAGGATCGCGTACTCGAACGCGCGTTCAGGAAACACCGGCGCCAGCGTTACCAGGGCGATCCCGGAGATCGCAGCGCACGCCGCTGCGATGCCCATCGCTATGCCTGAGAGATGCTCGACGTTGAGCCCGCTGACCCGTGCACCTGTAGGGTTCTGTGCACAGGCATGGAGGTATCGTCCCAGATCGGTATGGGCCAGCATCCAGTGCAACGCCATCATCACGACCAGGGCCGCGCCCCCTGCGGCCAACTGCGAGTACTGCAGAATCACGGGCCCGACGATAAGCGAACCTTGCAGTTGCTCGGCCGGCAACGAAAGCGCGTCAGTCGAAAACATGAACTGAGCCAGGTACTGCATCGCGATCAACAAGCCGATCGAGAACAGAATCTGGCTGTCCTCAAGGGTTGACAGGGACCGGATGACCAACAAGCGGTGCAGCGCATAGCCGAAGGCAAAGGCGAGCGGCACCAGGACAAGTGCGGTAACGTATGGATTCAATGAGCTACCGGTCCAGGCCCACACGAAATAGGCACCGTACATCGACCACAACACCATGCCGCCGTGCTGGAAGTTCACAACACGGGAGACGCCCAGACTTAGGTTGAAACCAGTCGATACCAATGCGAGCACCAGTCCGACCAGCACCCCGCTGGCCACGCCGACAAGCAGCAGATCGAAGCTCATCGCGACTCCTCCCGACGTAAGGTCGGACGCCCAGACCACTTTGGCATAGGCCAGAGCACCTTGGATGTCCCCATTTCCACGGGATACACAATGCGCTGCTGCTGGTTTTGCAGTTGCATAACAAGACCCCGAGCCTTGACGTTGTCGCCTTTCGCGTCGAACTTCACGCCATCGCGCACCACGTATGGATTCGCGCCCTGGTTGAGGTCGGTGGAGCGCAGGGCCGAAGCCAGCGCCTCGCGGCTCAGGTCGGAGCACCGTTCGAGCGCGTCGTACAACACACCTACCGCGGTGACCGCCAGGGAAGCCTGGTCGTCGATATCTCGGTTGAACTTCGCCTTGTAAGCTTGTGCATACTTGTCAAGCAAGGCGTTCTTGGCAACGAGCTCAGGGACGAACCCAACTGCGTCGGTCACGAAGTTCGAGTCCTGTTTCAGGTTCGCGGTGTACTCTGGCGTGTAGGGCGCACCGGCTACGTGCACCGAAGCGATCAGGTCATAGTTGAGCGCCTTCATCGTGCGCATCAATTGAATGCCATCCGGAGCGAACGTGGCATGGAAGATGAGGTCCACACCGCCCAGCCGCAGGCGCTGCAGGATGGGCGCAAAGTCGCTGACCTGCCCCGCCGGGAAAGAGATCTTTTCCTGTACCGCCCAACCGGTACCAGGAAGCTTCAAGTGAACGCCATTGATCGCAGACTGCGAGAATGTCGTGTCGTCCGCAATCGTCGCCACTCGCTTTGGCACCACACCGGTCGACTTGGCCGTGGCCTGCACGAACTCCACCGCCGTGGCCGCCAACAGGCTTGCACGAGGCCCGATGCGGAAGAAGTACTTTAGACCCCGTTCAGTCAGCGCGTCCGCCAGGTCGGTGGACAGCATCGCCGTCTTGTTCCTCTCCGCCGCGGCGCTACCGACCACGGTAGCCCCGGAGGTGGCGTTGCCAATGACCGCCAGCACATTGTTCACCTGGATCACGCGCTCGGTTTGCGTGCCGGCCATCTGTGGATTGCTCTGATGGTCCGCCACGATCAGCTCGATCTTGGCGCCCCCCTTGCTCTTGATGCCGCCGGATGCGTTGATCTGCTCGACCGCCAACCGCACGGCGTCGCTCACGGGAGTTCCCCACGGACCGGCTCGGCCGGTTAGACCGACGACCACACCGATGGGGACGGTCTTGGGCTGCGCCTTGACGATCGAAGGCATCGCCAGCGAGGCGGCAGCTGAGGCGGCCCCGAGCATGAACTCGCGACGCCTCAGCGTGCTGCGAGAAGCGCTTGCTTTGGGAGCGTCGGTTTCCTGTTTTCTGTCGGCCTGCATGGTGTCTCCTGCCAATTGTCGTTTGAGTAGAGAACTAGCGGGCGATCTGCCCGCCGTCGATGACGAAGCTCTGGCCTGTCACCCACTGCGACTCATCCGACGCGAGATAAACCGCCATCGGGCCAATATCCGACGGACGCCCGAACCGGCGCAGTGGGATCTGCCGCAGTCCGGCATTGACGGATCTTTCATCACGCATGTACGGTTCCGTGAGCGCTGTCTCGATCCATCCTGGGCAGATTGCGTTGACGCGCACGTTGAAGCGGGACCACTCCACGGCCAGGGCCTTGGAAAGCTGCAGCAAGCCGCCCTTGGTGAGGCAATAGATGCTGTTGCTAGGTGCGCCCACAAAACTGTAGATCGAGGCCATCGTGATGACGCTGCCGGACTTTCGTTCCGTCATGTGCCGGCCAACCGCTTGCAGTGTGTGGATGGCACCGTACAAGTTGGTGCCGATCATGCGATTCCAGTCGCTCGGCTCCTGCTCAAGGAACGGCTTTAGCTCGTTCAGGCCGGCGTTGACGACAACGGTGTCAATCTTCCCCATGGTCCTGATGGCCGTCTCAGTTGCGCACTCGACCGCTTCGCGGTCAGTGACATCTAACGCGTGGGTTGCCGCATTGGCCCCCAAGCCCTCGATCTCTGCGGCAGTGTTTCGCAGGCCCTCGATGTCGCGGCCCCACAGAATCAAGTCTGCACCCGCCTCGGCCAGGCGCAAGGCAACGTTGCGACCAATACCGCGGCTCGCTCCGGTGACGACTGCGGTCTTTCCTTTCAGATTGAACATGGCATCTTTTGTCGAATTGGTCATTGGTCCTTAGCCGCGGGTGCGGTCCCATGTGGTTGGCGTGAAGGGCGTCGACCGGAGTACGTGCTTCTGCACCTTATTGGTCGCCGTCTTCGGCAATGCATTGACAAACTCCACGTAGCGCGGAATCGAGTAACGAGGCAGGCACGACTGGGCGTGCGCGATCAAGTCCTCCGGAGTGAGCTCCGCACCGTCCCTCTTGACGACGACGATCTTCAGATCGTCCCCGCCGAGTTCGCCCGGTACGGCAATCGCGGCAACCTCGGCCACTTCCGGCAACTCGCAGATGGCCTGCTCTATCTCGAAAGCGGAGATGTTTTCACCTCTGACGCGAACAGCATCCTTGACACGGCCCTTAAAGTCGATGTCGCCGTCCTCGCTCATCGTGGCGGCGTCGCCGGTATGCAGCCACAGATGCTGCCAGGCAGCCACCGTCGCAGGCGGATCCCCGTCGTAGCCGAGCATCAGGGCAAACGGCTCGTCGGCACGGACGAGGATCTCGCCCTGAACGCCCGCCGGTACCGCCTCTCCCAACTCGTTGGCGATGCGGATCTCGAATCCCGGGACAGCACGTCCCGCGCTGTCGACCTCCTTCGAGCCACGAGGCAGTACGCAGGGAACATTCGCCTCGGTGGATCCATAGCCTGTACGCAGTGGAATCTGGAAGCGCTTTTGAAACTCGAGAAAATCATTGGGCCTTGTCCCGATTCCCCAGCCAATGCGAAGCCGGGAACCTGTTGCATCCCGCTGCGTCGTCGACTTCAGCAGAATGTGCATGATCTCGCCGATGTAGTAGAAAGCCGTGCACCCGTACTCGACGGCCTCCGGCCAAAAGCGCGATGCCGAGAAACGCTCCGTCAGCACCATCCGCGCCCCGACCATAAGCACCGGGATGGTAATCATGGCCTGTGCGGTGTTATGGAACAGCGGAAAAAAGTTGTAGAAGACGTCGCCCGGCCCCAGATCCATATCGGCGGCGATCGTCCGAGCGAGCACATACTGCTGCGCATGCGATAGGAGCACCCCCTTGGAAGGGCCGGTCGTGCCCGACGTGTTCATCACGGCGCCGGGGTCCGCCCCTGAGATCTCTTCCGCTCCAGCAGGCGGCTGCGCCGAGGCCGATCCGACTTCGCTTTCGTAGCTCAGCCCCACCCGAGATGCCGGGTGTGCGCCGAGTGTCATCAGCTTCGGCCGACGGTCCGTCGTTGACAGAGCGACCTGAAGTTCCGGAATAAGATCCCGCTCGGCAATCACCATCTCAATGGGCGCACGTTGGAGTACGTGTGCCAACTGTGGTGCTCGATACTCCGGATTGAGCGGCACCTGGATCGCACCCAGCCGCGATAGGCCGAACCACAAGTCGAGAAACTCGAGTCGGTTGCGCAGTAGGATCCCCACCCGCATGCCCTTCCGTATGCCCTGCGCCGCGAAGGCGTTGGCGACTTGATTCGCACGAGCATCTGCCTCGCCGTAGGTCAGCCACTGTCCCCGGAAGAATACGAAAGGACGGTCAGGTACCACCTGCGCCTGACGTGCGAGCAACTTGGCGGCAACGCGGTCTTGCAGCGGCAGGGTATCGGCCGATGGGTTAACGATGCCGCCTTCTGGAAACCCGAAACGAAGAGGTGTCATGATGTTTGTGAATGAATATTCATTCATTTTTCAGTTTGACTTAAACTCGCAACTTCATCGCTTGCGCGATCTAACGCGAGAACAGCTTGATCGCAGCCCGCGCGAGTTGTCCACGTCGCATTGCGACTAGCTGTGGATCCTCGATAATGCTCTTGATGTCCATGGCACGTGAAGGGAGGCGTTACGCTAACTGATCCCGTACTGCGCTAGTCCCTGATTCTGAGCAGCGGTCGATGCTGGCGAAAAGCGCCTCGACCTCCTGAACAACAGCGTCGGGCGCCTGAACCGGCGGGAAATGCGCTGCGCCCTCCAGAATCCGAAAAGTTGCCCCCGGGATTCTCTCCGCCAGCCGGCGTCCGATCTTCGGCGGCCAGATGAAGTCGTCAACACCCGTCATCACAAGCGTCGGGCATGCAATCGACTGTAGGCTTGCGTCGTCAAGATGCGCTTCGGCCAGGGCGTCAGAGTGCATCGCGTAGGACATCGGCGAATTGGACAGGAAGCGGCAACGGTATGCCTGCCATCTCGGATCGGTGTTCGCGTCCAGGATGCCTTTGAATGAGTTCATGAACGACTCATCGACAACTGCCCGCATGCCCATCTGCCGTACCATGTTCGCACGGTCCTTGATATAGCGCGACGCAGCAGGCAGGATCTCACCGGTTCCGTCGCACAGGATGAGCGATCTCAAGCGGTCGCTGTGTAGTGTGGCATAGGTGACGGCCGTGACGGCACCCATCGCGAGCCCCATCAGGTGAAACGGCGTTGTTATCTCCAGTTTCCGCACCAGACGTTCGATATCCGCCACCAAGTCTCCGAGCGTGAAGGCAGCGATCGGATGCTCGGACAGTCCGGCACCTCGCTGATCGAAAGCGATCACCCTGCACGTGGGCGCCAAGCGCCGCGCAAGTTCTTGGTAGGTGTCGAGCGCCCCCCCGAGTTCGTGAATGCACACAAGCGTATGCGGCGCATTGGGTTCTCCCGTCGCTTCGTAGCGTATGCACAGTGGGGGCTGTGTTGGCGTGGCTTCGAGATGGACGTATGGCATGGGTGGCGTTTCCTTCAGGCTCGTTAAGCGAATGCGTTGAGAGAGATTTCGTAGACGGTTCTTCTGGCCACGCTAAGTCACGTTTCAGGCGCATCACCGTGACAAAAATGAATGGCTGTTCATTCATTAGAGTGTTGTGCAGATGATGAGATGTTTCAATGAGTGGAAACCCGTACCCGTCGTCTGCTACTCCGACTGCGAACCTTCCCCCCTTTCCCGCGCACCGGGGCGTTGGGCCACTTGCGGGTACTCGATCTCTCGCGCGTGCTGGCCGGCCCGTGGTGCACCCAGAACCTGGCGGACATGGGCACGCGGCCCGCCCCGGCTACGATCTGCTGATCCAGGCTATGAGCGGCCAGATGAACATCACCGGCCATGCCGATGGGGAACCTGGCGGCGGCTCGATGAAGGTGGGCGTGGCAGTGGTCGACCTCTTCACCGGCATGTACGCCACCACGGCGATCCTGAGCGCGCCAGAAGCGCGCCATTACCAGCAGGCAACAACGCCGATTGGGGCACACTGCTGCCTTCCGGCTCCAATGGACGGAAGGGCAGGTGGTATGAACCAGGCAGCACCCCGCAATATGGGCAGGGAACATGACCTATGGCAAAGGTGGCGTTTTCCTTTCTGGCTCGCGAAGCGAGTGCGTTGACAGAGATGTCGTAGACGGGGCGATGGGCCCTCGTGACCAGTAGGGAACGTATTCATTGACGGCATCGATGTGCGCCGCTAGTTCGCCATACGCCGAAAGTCCCAGCGGGCCAGTATCGACATCGTCGAGCAATTCGATCAATGCCGCGTACTCGCCGACTGTTTCAGCAACGTTCCGAACAACTCGAACCTGCCGCACGGCAGGCCTCTGCTCGAACAGCTCGGAGGTTCTGGCGATAACTGCGCGCTCGTCGGCAGGGTCGACATTGCGAAAGCGAATCAGCAATAGCCGCGTCATCGGACCGGTGGGTGCATTACCGGGATAGAGTTGCTCTCCAAACGCTCGCCACAATCCGCGCACGCGACCGAGTATCCGTTTTGACCACGGAGAAAAATTTGCGCCAGATATAGCGGCATAACCCGGCTCTCCGATGACGCCCGCGTCCCGCAAATCATATAAGGCGACATAGCGTGGCCAGCCTTTGACGCAAACGAAGCGGTTCGCTGTCTCAATTCCCTCGACGGCCTTGCGCTCTGGGACATGCTCCGTGTCGTACCAGTCGTTGAATTCCTCCTCGAGTGCCGGCGGTGGTTCCATCATCACCATCAGAAATCCGAGCCTTCTGGACATTTCACCCCTCCTTGTGCGTCATCGTTCCTGTTCGCCGAAAGTTGACGCGACCGTGCGATTGGACTACGTTCGTACGACAGCCATTCGATCTGTCGCGATCTTGTCAGCTACGCGCAAGCTCATGACCGCCGATTTCGTCAAGCCACCAACGTAGCCTGCCGCACTGCCTCCCTCGACTCCGCCCGTAGTGCAACCCGACGCATGCAGTCCGCCTATCTGCTCTCCGCTTTCGCGCAGCACATGACCGTGTTCGTCGACCACCAAGCCTCCCATCGTGTACGTCACGCCGGAGGCAATGCGCACCGCGTAGTACGGCGGATGCATGATTGGGTAGGCGCGCATGCTGGTGGTGGTTCTCGCCGGCATAAGCTGCTGTGTCGTCCCAGATTCCACTGCCCTGTTATATTCTGCGATGGTCGCCTCGAGCTGAGCGGTGGGGAGGTTCAATTGAGCAGCCAGGCCAGCAAACGAATCCGCTGCGCTTACGGTGCCGCCCGCCAGCACAAGGTGAGGATTCGCGGGCAAGATGAACTGCGTGGCAGGGCCGTCCCAGATCTCGCGATCCAAAATGACGGTGGCCGAGAGGGGGTCGTCGAGTCGCGCTACACAATTCGTCATGTAGACGCCGCCGAGCCCTTCGTCCATGAAGCGACATCCCGTACGATCGACTACGACGGACGCGCCACAGACGTAGTCAAGGATCGGGTATGGCCATAGTGAATCGTTCTGCAACGCGTCCTGGCACAGCAGATGACCGTACACATTCTGCATTCCAGTCAGCGCGGCCCCCACTTCGCGCGCCATCATCAACGCATCGCCAGCGCCCGTCGCTGCCCCGCGTTGCTTGAGCTTCTCCGGTGCGGGTGTTACGAATTCGCGCATCAGCGACATATTTGCCTGAAAGCCGCCATCGCAGAGGATGACGTCAAGTGCCTTGACCAATTCCTCGCGACCTTGACGGTCGATCCATACGCCAGCGCAACGTCCTTGGTCCATCTCGAGCCGCCGTGCCCGCGCGCCTTGCAGAAGCGCTCCGCCAAGCGCATTAAGCCGATCTCGAAGCGTGCGCAGCATCACATCACCGCCACGACCTTGCCAGTGCAGACCCGACTCCATCAAGCTTGGAGGGGCAAGAAAATTGTGCTGCCAAGCGTTCGGACCGGCCTTGATAAAGCGAATTCCCTGCCCTTTGAGCCAACTGACCGCCGTTCGGCCCTGTGAGGCGATAGCCGCAGCTAGTGAAGGATTGGCAAAACCGCGCGTGGCCTCGCGAATAGTGTTCTCAAGCCCGCTGGCGTCGTCGCTTACGTTATGGAAGCAGACGTGGAACGCCCCGCCCGTGAATCGGCTGTTGCAGCGATACAGGGCGTCATCGCCCTTCTCCAGGACCACAACCTTCAGTCCCCGCTCGGCGGAGCGGACCGCCGCGACCATCCCGGCAATGCCACCCCCGACGATCGCGACATCGCATGCGTGCGTGATAGATGACGAGTGGCTCGAGTTCATTTCGGCAGCAGCATGTCAGTGATCAACTGCACCAACTCGACCAAGGTGCGCGCAACCACGAAAACAAAGACGCCTGCAGCGATGCCCAGACCGACCGTCGGAACGGCGCCGAGTGTCGGCAGCGTGGCAAAGGCGGCAATGAATACACCAATTCCTATCACGTATGCGAGCCATGGCCCATGTCGGACCACAAAACGGAGCATGGGGTAGTGCGGTATGTTGAGATTCAGCGATTTCATGCGATAGCTTCCAAACCGTACCTTTGAGGGTTGCTGCCCGAATCTGTACACCCACGGCATGCTTGCACGTGGTTACAGGCCATGGTAAGTCACGCTTCAGGCGTCCCCGTTCGAAGCAGAAGATTTGCAGTGGTGCCCTCACGCCTCCTGCGCCTTACGCGCGGCGCGGCCAGCACGTTTGTCATGCGATTCGCCTGGACGTAAGCCCCACCCTGCCCCGCCATAACGGCTTCGAACCTCGACAAAGGTGATACGCGCAAAATGAATGACCATTCATTCATGAATGAAGTTTTGTGCGGGCGACGAAGAATTTCAATGAGGGGAAACCCGACTTGCCGCGCCCCTGAATGCACTTCAGCAGCATGGTCTCAAGGGTGCTGATGGCTACTGCACGCTCTTCCCCATCGCGCGCAAACTGAATGTTCGTTCATAATAGAGTCGGACTGATCTTGGGAACCAAACAAATCATGACTTTGAAGAGCGTCGTCGAAGACCCGTTGCTGGTGGCCAAGCGACGGAGCCAGTTGGCGTTGGCAGCAATCACTTTGTTCTCCCGAGAAGGCTTTCATAAATCGACGGTGAAGGACATCACAGACGAAGCGGGCGTCAGTGCTGGTCTCGTCTACCAATACGTCTCCGATAAGCAAGACCTCCTGTTTCTTGCCCTTCTTCACATCGTTCAGCGCAACAAGGAAGAGATCCCGGCTGCGCTGGAAGGGGTCAAGGATCCGCTCGTCAGGTTGCATAGCGCGATCGATGCATATGCGCGGGTGATTGCGGCGAACCGGAAGGCTGTGATGCTGACCTACCGCGAAACCAAATCGCTTAAGCCCGAATACATCGAGCAGATGAAGCAACAGGAACTCGAAACCAATGGCTTCATTGAGGCCTGCATCCACGAATGCATCACGGCCGGCTATCTCAACGAGACAAACGTCGAACTGCTCGTCTACCGCATCATCACGGCGACTCATGCCTGGGCACTCAAGCACTGGAGGCTCGCGGAAATCGTGTCGCTCGACGAGTATCTGGAGCAGGCCATTCATGCGTGCTGGAAGCCGTTGTTCACGGCAAAGGGACGTCGGCACTATGAGAAGCTGAAACACGAAGATCGCCTGGAGAACACCGGTACAAAAGGTTAGGCTTGCGTCTGGCAACAGGCTGCAGCAAAGGACTCGCGTGTTAGGGCCCTTCCGGCCGAGCCCCACGCCGCTCCCCTGGCAAGTGGACTGCGCTGCCAAGCTCCGATGTAAGGTTGGAGCCGGCATTCCGGCGATTAATCACAGTTTGTCGTCCTGGGGGATGCTCGCAACGAGTAGGGTGAGGGGTCACCCCGTGAGCCCTCACACGACCGTACGTCCGGTTCCCGCCACCGCGCCTCTAGCTTGCCGCAGAAGCCGCTACGGCATCTAATGGATTGGAGGCACGCGAAGGAACGGCGGAGGCAATATGCGCTGCACAAATTGCGGGTTCGAGAACCTCGCGCAGGCCAGTTTCTGCGAGCGGTGCGGAACCGGGCTTGCACGGATCTGCCCCCGTTGTGGCGAGGAGTGCAGCCCTGCCGCAAACTTCTGCAGCGCATGTGGCTCGCCCCTGAACGGCTCCCCGTCGGAGTCGCTTCCAGTGCCTAAGTCCGCCCCTTCGGCCCCTGTTCACTACACGCCGCCGCATCTGGCCGAGCGCATCCTGGCGGAGCAGGCGGCCATGAAAACCAGAGGAGGGAAGGACGGCGAACGCAAGACCATCACGGCCCTGTTCGCCGATATGGCGGGTTCGACGGCATTGATCCAAGACTTGGATCCCGAGGAGGCGCGTCACCTGATCGACCCCGTCGTGACGCTGATGATGGAGGCTGTGCACCACTATGAGGGCTACGTAGCCAAGTTCCTGGGCGACGGCATTCTCGCTCTGTTCGGCGCCCCCATTGCCCACGAGGACCATGCACTACGTGCACTGTACGCAGCGCTGCGCATGCAGGATGCGATGCATCATCACAGTGACCGAGTACGGTTGGACAAAGGCATACCGCTTCAGATCCGCGTCGGAGTCCACACCGGCGAGGTGTTGGTGCGCTCGATCCGCACGGACGACCTGCACACGGACTACGATCCTGTGGGACACACGATCCACATCGCCTCGCGTATGGAAGGCGTTGCCACACCGGCGTCCATCCTCGTCAGCGAGTCTACCCACAGGCTCACCGAGGGGTATTTCGAATTCAAGGCACTGGGGACCACCCAGGTAAAGGGTGTGCGGGATCCGCTTGCGGTGTATGAGGTGCTGGGCCTCGGGGCATTGCGCACGCGCATGCAAGTGGCGGCGCACCGCGGTCTGGCCCGCTTTGTGGGACGCCAGACCGAGATGGAACAATTGCACAACGCCCTGGAGCTGGCCAAGGCGGGGCATGGGCAGGTCGTCGGGGTGGTAGGCGAGGCCGGGGTAGGAAAATCGCGGCTATTCCACGAGTTCAAGGCACGATCACAGCAAGGCTGCCTGGTGCTGGAGACCTTCTCGGTATCGCACGGTAAGGCCTTCGCCTATTTGCCGCTAATCGAGCTCTTGAAAAATTACTTTCAAATCACCCCGCAGGACAACGACCGAAGCTGCCGCGAGAAGGTCACCGGCAAGCTAATCACCCTGGAACGGGCGCTGGAAGACCAATTGCCCTACTTGCTCTACCTGCTCGGTTCCATCGAGTCCGGCTCTGTACTACCGACCATGCCCCCCGCCATCCGGCGCCAGCGCACGTTTGAAGCGATTGCACGCCTGCTGGTCCGCGAAAGCCTCAATCAGCCTCTCGGGCTCCTTTTCGAAGACCTGCAATGGTTGGACAGCGAAACCGACGCCTTCCTCAATCTCCTCATCGACTATGTGCCGGGTGCGAGGATCGTCCTGCTTGTCAACTACCGTCCGGAATACTCCCATGACTGGGGACCCAAAAGCCATTACGTCCAACTGCATCTGGAACCGCTGGGCCAGACCGAAGCCCAGGGACTGCTGACTGCGCTGCTCGGCAATGATCGCGCCCTTACACCCCTGAAACGTCTCATCCTGGACAAGACCGAAGGCAACCCATTCTTCATGGAGGAAGTGGTCCAGACTTTGGTGGAGGAGAAAACCCTGCTTGGCCAGCCTGGGTGCTACCGCATTGAGATGGCTCCGACCTCACTGCATATCCCCACCACGGTCCAGGGCGTGCTCGCCGCCCGCATCGATCGGCTCCCCCTCGTCCAGAAGGAACTGTTGCAAAGCTTGGCCGTGATTGGCAAGGAGTTTCCTTTCGGTCTCATCCGGCACGTCACTACGCTGTCTAACGACAAGCTACGCCCTCTTCTGGCCGACCTACAGGCGGGCGATTTCATTTACGAGCGCCCCGCATTCCCAGAGGTGGAGTACGCTTTCAAGCATGCGCTCACCCAGGAAGTCGCCGGCAACTCCTTGCTTATGGAACAGCGCAGCGCGCTGCATGAGCGCACAGCCCAGGCTATCGAGGCTCTATTCCAGGGGCGGCTAAAAGACTACTGCAACGAGCTGGCACACCACTACAGCCAGAGCGGCAACATCCCAAAGGCAGTTCAGTACCTGCACTGTGCCGGTCAGCTGGCCCTCGAGCGTTCTGCCCCGGTCGAAGCGATCCATCACCTGAGCACGGCCGTTGAGCTGCTCAAGCGACTCCCCGACACGCCCGAGCGCACACGCCAGGAACTCACTCTGCTACTAGCGCTCGGGCCGGCCATGATAGCCACCCGAGGTCCGGGTGCCCCCGAAGTGGAAGCGACCTACACGCGCGCGCTGACATTGGGCGAAAAGGGGATGGAAACCCCACAGTTCTTCTCGGCACAGTTAGGACTATGGTCGTTTTACAATCTGCGTGCGCAGTACAAGACGTCACACGCCTTGGCTATGCGGCTGCTTGGCCTGGCCCGAGACACGCAAGATCCGAAACAGCTCGCAGAGGCGCATCGTGTACTTGGGGCTACCGTGTTCCGCTTGGGCGAATTCGGCATGGCCCGTACCTACATGGAGCAAGTGCTGGCACTACAACTCCGCGATGAGCAGCCACACGGCGCTCTTATAGGTTATGCGCGGAATCCGGCGGTTCATGCACTCAACTCCTTGAGCTGGATTCTTTGGCGTTTAGGCTTATCGGATCAGGCCGCCACGCGCAGCCAGGAGGCCCTGGCGCTGGCCAGGAAGATCTTAGACCCCGTTAGCGTTGCTCAAAGCCTGGCCTTTTCGGCCGCACTACATCAGTGTCGGCGCGAAGCGCAACTAACCCGGGAGTTCGCTGAGGCCACCATCACACTCTCGAGCGAGCAGGGGTTTCCATTCTATTTGGCGTGGGGATCCATCCTACGAGGTCGGGCGCTGGCGGAGCAGGGAATCCACGAGGAGGGGATCGCCAAAATATGCGATGGCCTTACTGCCTACGAGGCTACAGGCGCAGCACTAGGAAAGCCCAGTCTACTGGCCTTGCTCGCCGAAGCCTATGGAAAAGCGGGGCAAGTCCAAGCCGGACAGCGCGCACTGACGGAGGCGCTGGGTCTGGCGCACAAGACGGGAGAACGGTTCGACGAGGCGACCTTGTATCGACTCAAAGGGGAGCTGATACTCCAACAGTCAAGCCTATCCCCGCGAGCGTTGACCCGCCACGAAGAATCTGAAGCGTGTTTTCTCAAAGCAATCTCGATCGCACGCAAACAGGGGGCCAGGTCGCTGGAGTTGCGAGCCGCGCTGAGCCTGGCCCAGCTATTGCGACAACAGGATAAGACGAATGCCGCGCGACAGACGCTGGCGGAGATCCATAGTGTCTTCACGGAAGGCTTCGACACCGCCGATTGGCTACAGGCCAAAACACTGCTGGATGATCTGACCTGACAGGTTGCCACTACCCGTTCGGCGAGCGGGGAGAAAAATGAATGTGCAGAACCTCGTCTGCATGAAGACGTCACCACAACGCGCCTGCTTCCAGTACGCAGCAATGATGTTGGCGCATTGCTGTTCGCTTCGCAGTCAATTGCTGGCGGCCTGATTTCGGCGAGCGAGTGTGGACAGATGTTGGCCAGAGCAAGGCCTGATCTGGCGCTCTCGAGGCGGAGATTGATACAGCGTAAGCGCTAAATCCAGCACACCTTGAGTATTCAAGGAGTTCCGGACTTTGGGCGACGATCAGTCTCGCTCAGGCTGGGCGCGGCGGCGCGGTATGCTGGCGTGCGAAGTTAAACGGCAACAGGTCG